>PLHN01000255.1 GCA_003139975.1 Acidobacteriaceae bacterium | reverse complement strand
TCGGACCACGGACGCAGAACGAGGCGAAGCGGTGGGTTTCGCGCGACGCCAACTCGAAAAGCGACTCCCCGAGCATTCTGTCGGACCTTTGTTCGAGGTCAGCGCGGCGGAACAGCTCGAACACCGGGGAACAGGTCGGGACTGGGGAAAGCTGGTCGCTTCTCTGAACCATCTGATCGAAGGATCGGGCCGTCGTTTGATCCAGGCAGCCTGCGAACGTGGACTAAAGCGGATCAGCGAGCAGCTTCTCGTGATCATCTCGGAAGAGCGCGAGGCACTTCAACGGCCGATCGCAGAGTCGGAGACCCGCATCGCCGCAATGAAACAGACCATTGGCGATGCGGAACGTTCGATGATGGAGCTCGGGTTTCTGTTCATGGCCGAACAACAGCATATTTCAGATATGTTCGTCGATCGTCATAAGACATTTCTCGCACGTGTCCTGCCGCAGGCGCACAAGGAGTTCGATGTTTCGCTGCAATTGATATCTGGCTGGCTCGGTCCATCGTATCGGCGGCGCACTTTTCACCAGGCGCAAGAACTGGCACGCCGTCATGTCATGCCATGGTTGAAGCCCGAGCAGGCAAAAGCAGAGAACGAATACCGGCGTGTAGCCTTACGGTTCGTAGACATGGCCAACGAGTTTCTAGAGAAACTTGCCAATGCCGGTATTCCCGAACTGGCGCGAATGCCCCACGCTCTCGATCCGGAACGCGGATTTCGCGTACGCTCGGAATTCACTTTTTACGAATACAGGGATGTCGCGAACCCTGCCTCGCCCGTGCGCTGGCTGGCCGACCTGGTTCTTGGTCTGGTAGGTGCCCGGTGGATAATTAGGAACGAGGCTCAAGAATTTCTCACTAAGCTGCTTGAAACCAACAGCACTCGTGTGCAGAGCGACGTTCTCAACCGGGTTCAGGAGAGCCGAGCGCGGTTAGAAACTGAGATTCGCAAATTACTGCACGAGGTTAGCCGCATCGCCGAGCAGGCTCTGGCCCGTGCGAAAAGAGTACGCGAAGAAGGTGCCCCAGCAGTTGAGGCCGAATTACGACGGCTCGACTCCTTAGAACAGGAAGTGAGCTCTCTCGGTGCGCCGGGAATCTCGGACAGTTGAGCCACAGAGAATGTCGCAAGGTCCGATGCAGATAAGATTGCGCTGTGTCCTTTTTGTGTCCTTCGCAGTTAGATACCGTTCGATTTCGCCAACTTTTCCAACGCTTTTGGAAAGCCGTCCATGCGGGTCTTTGATCGTTAAGTTATTGTGATGGCTGCAGTTGTCGATCGTGCAGCCGCATCGGGACACATAACTCTTAATCAGTAGGTTGTAGGNNTTCGATTCCTACCGCGCTCACCAACTTTTCAATAGTCTACCGATTTGTCGTTTAGCGGGTATGCCGCAAAGTGTGCCATAAGATCCTTTCTTACTGAACCGTTGCGTCCTTTTCTGTGTTGTTGTTGTGGTCAAGGGCCTGGCGAACAATCTTTACTTCGGGGTGCTGGTACTGCATAGCAGTCTTCACATCCTTGTCCCCCATCGTCTTCATAACCGCCGCTAGATTACCGGTTGCCTTCAAGGCCCGAGTGCCATAGTCATGCCGCCCACAGTACAAGACCAAGCGTTTTGGTCGCGCTCCCTGCTCAGCGCATTCTTGTGCCGGCTTCTTCTAGTCTTCTCGAACGGAACAGAACATGTCTTTTAGCAAGTCAAGCACCGCCTGCTAAAATCAAATAAAATGTTATGGGTGCCGGAATGGGCATGGGCGATCGTTTTTGTGGTTGCNNTCCTGTTCTGTCGAGTCTCGACGGAGTGAAACGTCACGCAACAAAGCCATAGATTAACTATCGCTGCGGTTTTGATCCACAAGATGCACACAAACTCAAGAATCACGAGTGACAGGTGTGATCAATCGAGCGTCGGCGAGACGACCCGCGTTTCAGTAGGGTCTCGCTGCCTTGCAATAATGAGAACTCAGGTGCCCTCAAGAAAACTGTCCCAGAAAACACCCGTTTCTCGGCACCAGGCCCCGGATTGTCTGAACGATTCACACACTTGCACGAGTCACCAGAAAAGGATTTTGGCAAGGATGATTCCGCTCCCTGACTGAAACATGGTTCGCGTTCTTATCGTCGGCTTCGGCAACCCACTCCGCTCCGATGATGGAGTCGGGTGGCACGTCGCACAGCTACTTTCCGGCGAGCTTTCGCGCGCCGACGTTCAAGTCGTCGTCCGGCAACAATTGACACCTGAGATTGCCGACTTCGCTAGCCGCGCAGAAAGGGTGCTGTTCGTGGATGCGGCCCGCAGCGGGAATGCGGGCAGTCTGCAATGCCGGAAAGTTGTGCCTGCCGATCTGTCCGAGTCCTATTCACACGAACTGTCTCCCGCAACTGTTCTGAAATTGGCAGAGAAACTTTACGGCCGCTGTCCGCCATCATTGCTGTTCACAATTGCGGGAGAGAACTTCGAGACCGGCGATGCCATGTCGCCGGCGGTGTGTTCGGCAATCCCCATCCTGCTGACGCGACTCAAGCGGTTCATCGATGACGGCGTGGAAATGCTCGGAGCCGCGGAAGCCGAATAGGCAACGGGTTCAATTCGCGATTTCGTCCAGGAGCGCACCCTCCGCATTCAGCAACTGAATCCTCATCGCCAGCGAACCGTCGGCATGGGTCGAACAACTCAGACAGGGATCGTAAGCGCGCACGACCGCCGAAACATGGTTGAGCATCCCTTCGTTCAGCTTGGCTCCATCCACGTAATGTTCTGCGACTTGCTGCACGCTGCGCCCGATGGCCAGATTGTTGTGTCCGGTGGCGACGATCAGGTTGGCCCAGGTGATGGCTCCTTCTTCGTTTACTTTGTAGTGGTGAATGAGCGTTCCGCGCGGCGCTTCGATCATGCCCACGCCTTCCAGAGCATTCACCGCGGCTGTCGCGCGCACGTGCGCGTCCAGAATCTGCGGATCGTTCAGCAGCGCTTCGATCCTCTCCAGGGCATATACGATCTCGATCAGACGCGCATAGTGATACAGAAACGCGCTGTTCGCGACCGTTCCGAAACGCTCGCGAAATTCCCGGAGTTCCGCATCGGCCGCGGGTGTCCCACAGCCATCGGCCGCATTTATCCTGCCCAGCGGGCCAACGCGATATACGCCCGCAGGGAATCCCTGGGGCACAAAATAGGGGGCTTTCAGATAAGACTCGCGCAGGCTGGCTTCGCCGATCCATTGCTTGTAGTCCTCGGCGGCAATCTGGTCCTGTACGATCTCGCCCGAGGCCGCGCGAAAACGCAGGTTGCCCTCGTAAAACTGCGCGTTGCCCTTCGCATCCACTAACCCGGCGTACATGGTCGGAAACGAGCCAAAGACTGCAATCTCTTCCTTATAGTTGTCGAGCGCCCGTTTGAAGAGCGGAATGGTGCGCTCAATGATCGCCTTCGCCGCCGGCAATTCGGAGAGAATGCGTTCGCGCACCGACGCGGCCAGGGCCTTGGCGACGCCGCCGGGCACAATCCAGGAGTTATGCACGCGCTCCTCTGCCAGCCCTTCGACAACCTGCAGACCGAACTTCCGCAGTTCGATACCATCGCGCGCGAGTTCGGGATAGTCGGCGATGACTCCCATCACGTTGCGCCGCGCCGGATTGGAACTCATTCCCAGCAAAAAGTCGGGCGCGGACAGATAAAAGAAGCTGAGCGCGTGCGATTGCACGATCTGCGCGCAGTGCACCAGTTCTCGCAGCTTGCGCGCCGTGGGCGGGATCCTCACAGCCATGATCGCATCGCAGGCCTTCGAGGAGGCCAGTAGATGGCTGATGGGGCAAATCCCGCAGATGCGCGCCGTAATGCCGGGCATTTCGTAGAAGGGCCGGCCTTCGGTGAATTTCTCGAAGCCGCGGATCTGGGTCACGTGGAATTCCGCCCCCGCCACGTGCCCTTCGTCGTTCAGATGAATCGTGATTTTCCCGTGCCCTTCGATGCGGCTGATGGGCTCGATGGTAATGCGCTTCATGCGCGCTCCTTATCCAAACTTTACCGGCTGGCCGGCCTCCGCCTTCCGCCCTTCAAGCAATTCGGTAATCAATCCCAGAATCGCCTTGGCGGGCGGCGGGCAGCCGGGCAGCGAATGGTCTACCTTCACGAACTCACGCAGCGGCCGTGCGTGCTTCAGCAGAGCAGGCACCCGGTCGCTCGGAATCAGCTTTTTTTCTTCGGAACCGTCCACGTACACGCGTTGCAGCAGTTTGTTGACCGGAATGTTGTTGCGCATCGCGGGCACGTTGCCGGTCACGGCGCAGTCTCCTAGAGAAACCAATATCTGCGTGCGCTGACGAATCTTCCGGATCTTGTTGAGATCGTCCTGCGAACTGACCGCGCCCTCGACCAGCGTCACATCCACTTCCTCGGGAAATTCCTGCGCATCCACCAACGGGCCGTACACGATGTCGATCTTGCGGCCGAGCGAAATAATGGCCGCGTCCATGTCGAGCAGCGACATATGGCAACCGGAGCAGCCATCCAGCCACACCGTCGCCACTTTCACCTTCTTCATACGTGCGCTCCTCTTTTCTGCGCCAAAGACGTGACGGTGCCGAGCTTCTTTACCATTTCCTCGACTGCCCAGCCTTTTTCCGCCAGCGCGCCGGTTGGACATGCCTGCACGCACTTGCCGCAGTTGGTGCAACTGGTCGCCTGTCCCCATCTTTCATTCAGCTCGCTGGTAATGCGGGAGTGGATGCCGCGCGAGGTCACGTCCCAGACGTGCGCGCCCTCCAGTTCCGCGCACACCCGCACGCAACGCGTACATAAAATGCAGCGGTTGTGGTCCAAAACGTAGCGCGGGTGCGACGTGTCCACACCCAGCTTGGGGTAGTTGTAGGAAAACTCGACGGTATTGACCCCGAGCGACGTTGCCATAGACTGAAGTTCGCAATGCCCATTGGACACGCACACCGCACAAGTGTGATTGCGCTCGATCAACAATAATTCCACGGAAATCCGCCGATAGCGCGCCAGCCGCGCGGAGTTCGTGATCACCGACATGCCGTCCTGAATGGGAGTAGTGCAAGCCGGGAACAGGCGGTCGACGCCCGACACCTCCACCAGGCACACACGGCACGCGCCCACCGGCGTCAGGCCATCCAGGGCGCAAAGCGTGGGGATGTACTTCCCGTTCGCCTTGGCCGCCTGCAGGATGGTCAGGCCTTCTTCGGCGGCGATCAGTTGCCCGTCAATACGGATTGACAGTTTCTTCTGTGCCAAAATCGGCTCCTTTCTCGCATCTCATATCGCCAGCAGCGCGCCGCTAGCCAACATTGACGCCCTTCACGTCGCAACGCAGGCAACGGCAAGCCTCATCCAGCGCCTCTTCATGGGCCAATCCTGTGACCACCTCGTCCGCGGAGCGAACGCGAACCAAGGGCGCCAGCTCCTGCCCAGAATGACGGCGGCTTTCGCTGGGTTCCTCAGGCGGCGTTTGCTCGTATTCAAAGTCAGGGAACAGGCTCGTCCAGCGGTCCGCTTCCATCAGTTGACGGTCAATGTTGCGGGCCGCCTGCTTGCCATAACCCATGGCGCCGGAAACGTTGGATGCGCCCGTGACGACATCGCCCCCGGCGTAGAATTTCGGACGGCTGGCTTCGAGCGTGAAGCGATTCACATCGATGGTGCCGCCCTCCTTCAGCTTCAGCCCGGAGTCTTTTGCGACCTCCCCATCCACTCCTTCGCCCACCGCCAGAATCACAGCGTCGCAATCGACGCGCTGGATCTCGCCGGTTGAAACTGGCTTCCTGCGTCCCGATGTGTCATAAGCACCCAGCCGCGTCTTGACGACTTCGATCGCCTTCACATTGCCTTTGCCATCGCCGATGATGCGATGGGGCGCGGCCAGGAAAACGAACTTCGCGCCTTCCTCGCGGGCCGCAATGGTCTCTTCTTCGATGGCCGGCATGTCCTTCCTCTCGCGCCGGTAGAAAACCGTTGCCTCCGCCCCCTTGCGCAGCGCGGTGCGTGCCGAGTCAATGGCGGCGTTGCCGCCGCCGATGATGGCGACGCGCCGTCCGAGCGCAACCTGCTGGCCCGCCGCCGTCGCTTCCAGAAAGTTCAGCGCCCCATAGACTCCCTTCAGTTCGGTTCCGGGCAGCTCGACCCGGCTCTCACGCCAGGTCCCTACAGAAAGGAAAACCGCGTCGAAGTGGTCTTCGAGTTCGCTGAAGGTCAGATCGCCGCCCAGTTTCGTATTGAAGACGAACTTAACTCCCAGCCGCTCAATGAACGAAATCTCATGCTTCAGAATGCTCTTGGGCAGCCGGTACTCGGGCAGGGCGAAGCGCAACATTCCTCCGGCTTCCGGTTTGCTGTCGTAGACGGTCACGTCATGGCCAAACAGAACGGCATAAAACGCGGCCGTCAAGCCAGCCGGTCCCGCGCCTACCACAGCCATTTTGCGTCCGGTGGGTTCCAGCATGCGCGCCGCGAGCGCCTGAAACATCCCTTCAGACTTATCGGAAAGAAAAATCGAATCGGCGATGTAGCGGTGCACCTCGCGCATGTTGACGGACTGATCCTGGGTCTGGCGGCGGCAGCGGTTGTCGCAGGGATGCTGGCACACGCGGCCCGTAGACGAAGGCAAAGGGTTGTCGAGGATGACCGACAAAAACGCCTGCTCCAGTTGTCCTTCCTTATAAAGAGCGAGGAAACGCGGGATGTTCATGTGCAGCGGGCAGCTGTTTTCGCATGGCGACAGCGCCAGTTCTTCGCACACGCCGGCCGCGCAGCGCCGGGCGAGAATATGATCTTCGAACTCCCCGCGGAAATGGCGCAGCGTGGTCAGCACCGGATTGGGGGCAGTCTGGCCCAGTCCGCACAACGAGCAGTCGCGAATGTAGCGGCTCAGTTCGGCGAGAAGCTCAACGTGGTGGGTTGTGCCCGCGCCCTCGGTGACGCGATTCAAAATGCGCAGACATTTGTTGAGCCCGACCCGGCACGGGATGCACTTGCCGCACGACTCCGAGTGCGTGAACTCGATGAAATAGCGAGCGACATCCACCATGCAGTTGTCTTC
>PLHN01000510.1 GCA_003139975.1 Acidobacteriaceae bacterium | reverse complement strand
GACCGCAAAGTAGAATCGATAGCCGTCGGCCCTTTCAGTGAGGGCACTGAGCGCCGCAGCATGGACAGTACGATTCTGTATCTCAAGTAGCTGTTCGTTTTCGAAGCGATAGACTACGCGGAACCGTGCTTCTGGCGTTCCGGGCGCGACCAGAGAACGAGCACGATCTTCCGGCGTTAGACGACTTGCCCAGGAGGCGGTCAAGGCATTCTTCGGTTCGGCGTCAAGCCGAAAAATACGTCCAAGAAAAAGCCGAAAGCGTAAAAGCGCAATCGCNNCAGACGTCGTGCAGCGGGACGTCAGCGAGAAACATATGCGCGCGAAGCGGTAGCGCGCAAAACTCCGTCGGAGAAATCTGCGGCATCTTTTATTGCCGGTTCCTATTCATTGGATAGAAGCGAGTTCTTGCAACGTTCATTGTAGGCTGTCTACTCGTGCCAGTTGAACTCAGGCTGCCGTCAAATCCTCACACCTGACAGTAAGAATTTGTACAAACAGGTAACACTGCCGTGACAAATCGGCTGCGGTGGCCCTCTAGGATGCGACTGCTAGCAGGTCGGAAGGACGCGGAGAGTCTCTGTAACGCCCGGTCCCGTGACGCAAGAAACGGCTCCCCTCGTCCCGACTTCGCATAACGCTAAGGAGGAACTTCTATGCAGCGCACGTTTGCTTTCACTGTTTGTCTCGGGCTCGCCGTCATGTTCGTTGGCAGCTCGGCGGTAGCACAGTATCAACTTACGAATCTGGTTTCCAATCAGGTGGGCGATGCCCGACACCTCGACCCGCTCCTTGTGAACGGATGGGGACTTGTGTATGGACCGGGCGGGCCATTCTGGCTTAGCGACCAAGGCTCCGGTTGGTCCACGCTCTACGACAGCAAGGGGGATGAGAAGAGCCTGAAGGTGCTGATTCCTTCAGCCACCGGGGCAGGCCCAGGGCAGCCGACAGGAATTGTCTTCAATGGATCGCAGGATTTTTCCGTCGAGGGATGGCCGGCGATTTTTCTGTTCGCGACGTTGGATGGAACCATCAGCGGGTGGGCGCCGCAGTCGAATCCCAATGAGGCGATCGTTGCAGTCAACAACTCCGCAACCGGAGNNCCGGAGCCGTGTACACCGGGCTAGCCATTACCAACAAGCCTTCAGGCAATTTCCTGTATGCGGCTGACATTGCCAACAATAAGGTCGATGTCTACGATGCCAATTTCAACCTCGTGACATCGTTCACCGATTCGACCCTGCCGGCAGGCAACGCCCCATTTGGCATTCAAGACATCAATAGTCTGGTGTATGTCGCCTTTGCACCCACCAACGAAAGTCCTACCGGCTACGTGGACATCTATCAGGAAGACGGAACCTTTGTTCGCCAACTGATCGCCGGTAAACACCTAGCTCAGCCGTGGGGCTTTGCCGTGGCGCCCAAGAACTTTGGCCCGCTCAGCAACACGCTGCTGGTCTCGAACAACACCAACAGCGGCACCATCAACGGCTATAACCTCGAGACCGGGCAGTTTGTCGGAACGGTCAAAGACACAAACGGTAAGGCGATCCACATTAACCAGCTGTGGGGTATTGACTTTGGAGGAGGCACGGCCAACAACGGACGCACCAATCAGTTGTTCTTCACCGCCGGTCCGGGCGGCAATTTGGCGGGAACGTTTGGTGTCATTCGGTTCAAGAACTAGCAAACAAACTGGGAACAAGCTGGAGGCCGCTTGCAAATCGGGTGGCCTCCAGCATCTTAGCAAGTCGCCTTGGTCTAGTTGCGAGTGGTTAGCAACTGCGGGACCAAACCGCGGGAAGGGTTTTGCCGGCGATTGGGGCCCAGTGTCAACAAATTGTAAAAGGGCGGTCAAATTCTTCCCCGGAGGTGCCGTAAACCGGCTACGACCCTGAAATTTAGCGTTATGATACATTCCTGATCCGGGTTGTGGGGACCCTATGCAGAAAAACTCATTTCAAGGGACTACGATGGAGGCGCCTTCAGTTACCGGCGAGAAAATGCTGGTTATCGAGGATGACCGGGCCGTGCAGAAGGCGCTGCGCCGGTTATTTGAAGCGGAAGGGTTCGCCGTTGAGGTGGCGGGGAATGGAACCGAGGGGTTGGAAATGTTCCGCGCGGCCGCTCCTTCAGTGTTGGTGCTCGACCTTAGCCTGCCAGGAACGCCGGGGCAGGATGTGTGTCGTCAGATCAGCCATGCCGCGCCGGCGTTGCCCATCATCATCCTGAGCGCGAGAGCGGAAGTGATGGATAAGGTCTTGCTACTCGAGTTGGGAGCGCATGACTATGTGACGAAGCCGTTTAGTCCGCGCGAATTGCTGGCTCGCGTACGAACGGCGATGCGGCGGCGAGCGACGGCCGCACCCGCAACTGAGCGGTTCAGCTTTGGCGATGTGAAAGTGGATTTCACCAAGATGGAATTGTCGCGCAACGGGGAACTTGTGCCGATGACGTCGCAAGAGTTCAAGGTGTTAAAGTTCATGATCCAGAATGCGGAGCGGGTTCTGTCGCGAGAAGAATTGCTGAACCAGGTGTGGGGATATCGCAATTACCCGAGCACTCGAACCGTCGATAACCACATCTTGCGCCTGCGGCAGAAACTAGAGAAAGATAGCGCGAATCCCTTGCATTTCCGCACCGTGCACAGCGCGGGCTATAAGTTTGTGCCGTAAGCTAGCTTCCAGGCACGAGCGAGCCGAGCGAGCTAGTAAAGCGAATCTCATCAATATGAGTTATCCCGCCGAGAGGATGCTCGGCTTTCGAAAGCGAGCTGCGAACAACGCCTGCGTATGGTTGCTCGTGGCTCCCAGCTCGAAGCTCGTGGCTTTGTTTTCATGAACGGAATTCGCCTTCGGACCAAGTTTCTGCTTTCCATGGTGGCTGTCTCCGCGACGCTGACCCTCGCGACGCTGCTGGTGGTGCGGCATACCGTGCAACAGCAGGAAAGGGCGTCCATCGAGCGCGACCTCCAGAATTCAGTTTCCGCATTTCATAATTTCCAAACACAGAGAGAATGGACCCTCGAGCGGTCGGTAGAGCTTCTGGCCGACTTGCCGACTGTGCGCGCGATGATGACGACGCGCGATCCCGCGACCATCCAGGACGCATCGCGCGACCTCTGGCATCTGGCGGGAAGCGATTTGCTGCTCCTGGCGGACGGATCAGGGAAAGTGGTGGCGTTGCAGGCGAATCCGAAGGAAATCACAATCCGCCAGGGACAGGCGTTTTTCCCAAAAATTGTGTCGCAGGAGGAGACGCGGCATTGGTGGTACGTGGAAGGACATCTCTACGAAGTTTTCCTGCAAGACATCTACTTTGGTTCGGTGAGCGATCATCGCGTGCTGGGATACCTGCTGCTGGGGTATGAGATCGACGACCGGTTTGCGCGCGAGTTAAGCCGCATGGCAGCGAGCGAGATTGCGTTCCGCTATGGCGACGCGATTGTGCGGAGCACTCTGAAACCGGTGCAGGAAGCTGAACTGCTGCGCGAAGTGCCGCGAAGCGGGCCGGGAACCGCGCTGGAGCCGGACCAGATCAAGTTGGGAGAAGAGCGCTATCTGGCGACATCCGTCGATCTGCCTTCGCCGGGAGCGCCGGCGCTGAGCCTGTGGGTGCTGAAGTCGTTCGACCAGGCGACCGCATTTCTGAGAAGTCTTAACGAAGTACTGCTGGCTTTGGGGCTGACGGCTGTTCTGATCGGAAGTTTGCTGGTTTTCTTGATCTCACATACTTTCACGCGGCCTCTCGACACCCTGGTAGCTGGTGTGCGTGCGCTCGAGCGGGGCGACTATGCGTATCCGCTCGAAGTGCGCGGCGGAGACGAAGTGGCCGAGGTTACGGCGACGTTCGACCGCATGCGAACAAACCTGGAGAGAACGCAGCGCGAGTTACTCGATGCGGAAAGGCTGGCGACCATTGGGCGAATGGCAAGTTCGATTTCGCACGACTTGAGACATTCGCTGTCTGCCGTCGTGGCGAACGCGGAGTTCCTTTGCGAGGGCCAGTTGACACTCCCGCAGCGGGAAGAGCTCTATGCCGAGATTCGTGTAGCCGTAAACCAGATGACCGATCTGATCGAGTCGTTGCTGGAGTTCTCGCGGACGCGCGAGTCCTTGCGGCCTTCCTATGGCGACGTACGCTCGGTAGTGGACCGGGCCGTGCAAGACGTGAGGGCGCATCCGGAATTTCAACGCATACAGATTCGAATCGCCAGCGAGGGGTCGACCGAGGGATGGGTTGACTTCAAGAAACTGGAGCGTGCCCTGTTGAATTTGTTGCTGAACGCCTGCGAAGCCGTGTCGAACGAATCCGGAAAGATCGATGTTGGTGTGCGAGGTACGGGCGAGGAAGTGGAGATTCGCGTTACGGACAACGGTCCAGGAATCGCGGAGGCCGTGCGCGAGCGGCTGTTTGAACCCTTCGTGAGTCATGGCAAGGAAAACGGGACGGGGATGGGGCTGACGGTGGTCCAGAAAATCCTGCAGGACCATGGCGGCGATGTCGTGGTGGAGCAGACTTCGCCATCAGGAACGACATTTCGTGTTCACATTCCCTTGAATCCTGCTTCTGAAAGTGTTCTGGCGGCCAAGCATGGGAGTCAGGTTTAGAAACGAAGGCAAAGGGATCGCGTAGTAGCGTCTGCTGGGAATCCTTACTACGAAAGAAACAGCTTTTCTGCGGGAGGAGCCATGAGTAACCGGCGGTGGTTCGATTTTCTGCGGCGAGGATTCCTCGCGTGTTTTGTGCTCTCGACGGTAGCCAGCGCGCAAGACCCGGTGAGTCGACACGAGCCAGGCGCGGCCGATTCTTTAGCCCATGCAGTGCAGGCGCTGAGCGAGCAGGTGCGAGCACTTGACGCCTCGGTGGACGAGCTACGCTCCGATGCTGAGCGCACGCGGGCGGAAAACCGCGAGTTGCGGCGAAAGATCGAAGAGCTGCGTGCAGGAAACTCGGGACAGCGCGTGGTAATGACGGAGCCAGTGTCGCCGGTAGCCGGCGGCACAACGACAAACGTGATTCTAAAGGTCAAAGATTTTGTTGCGCGCTCGCAGTCGGAGGGCTCTTCGGCCGAGTCAGCAGGCCCACAAACCTACGATCAGCAGGAGCAGAAAGCAACCGGGCACGAGGCGACGATCGAAGAGGAATACGAGTTGCTGAGCGGGAAAGTGGATGATCAGTATCAGACGAAGGTGGAAAGCGCATCGAAGTACCGGATGCGGATCTCAGGTATCGTACTGATGAACTTGTTCAGCAACCAGGGGACAGTCGATAACGTGGATTTACCCATGCTGGCGTATCCCCGGCAGCCGGGCGAGTCTGGGGGCAGCTTCGGTGCGACGCTGCGCCAGTCTGAGATCGGCTTCGAAGTGTTTGGGCCGCGAGTAGCTGGCGCGAGGACGAAAGCGGACCTGCAACTGGATTTGTCGGGTGGATTTCCGGCGGCGTCGAATGGCATCAACTCGTGGCTGATGCGGTTGCGCACGGCGACCATGCGAATGGATTGGGAGAACACGTCGCTCGTTGTAGGCCAGGATGGACTTTTCATTTCGCCGAACTCGCCGACTTCATTCGCCACGTTGGCGGTGCCTGCGCTTTCCTATGCTGGAAATCTGTGGAGTTGGGTCCCGCAGATACGCGTCGAGCACAGAGTATCGCTTAGCGATACATCGAACTTGTCGTTTCAGGGAGGAATACTGGATCCTCTGACAGGAGAAACGCCCGGGACCAGTCCTTATCGGGAGGCGGGGCCGGGCGAATCGTCACGGCAACCGGCCTATGGAACTCGGTTGGGGTGGACACGAGACCTCTTCGGGCAGCCACTGCGAATCGGGGTGGGCGCCTACTACGGCCGTCAGGACTATGGTTTCGCGCGAACAGCGGACGCGTGGGCGGCGATGACCGATCTCGAAGTGCCGCTCGGCTCCAGATTGTCGATCAGCGGAAAATTCTATCGTGGCCGTGGCTTGGGAGGATTGTACGGCGGTCTCGGACAAAGCGTATTGTTCAGCAACAGCAATCCGGCCAACCAGTACACGCAATTGATTGCTCTGAATTCGGTGGGCGGGTGGGCACAGCTAAAATATCGGCCGACGAGGAAGATCGAGATTAACACCGCGTTCGGTGTGGACAATCCTTATGCGAAGGACCTGAATTACTTTCAATATCCGCAGTCGTATCTTGGTGCGCCGCTGTCGCGGAATCGAGCTGGGTTTGCGAACGTAATCTATCGTCCGCGCTCGGACCTGCTGTTCTCGGCGGAGTATCGGCAAATGGAGACCAATTCGATTGAGACGGGATTGAGCGGCGCGGGACATCTAAACTTGATGATGGGTGTGCTGTTCTGAGCGGGAGCGATTCCAATTTGAAGAAACTGGCAATGGTCGAAGCGACGAAGCGCAGGCTGCTGTCAGCACTGCTGCTATCGTTGTGTTTGGCCGGCCCACTGCAGGCGCAAACGGTCACGGTACGCGGCCGCGTGGAAGTGACGGGCGAGAAAAAGACCGCTGAGCGCAAGCCGCGACGTGCAACGATTCCGGCTACGGTCGTTTGGTTAACGGTAGCCGCAGGTTCTGACGTGCGACTCGATCCTCCGGCGCCCAGCGAGGCAACAAGAGCGCGGCTGGTGCAGAGGAACAAGAGTTTTGAGCCCCACCTCCTCGTGGTTCCTGCCGGATCGAGGGTCGAGTTTCCGAATCACGACCCCTTCTTTCACAACGTATTTTCACTGTTTGAGGGAAAGCGGTTCGACCTCGGACTGTACGAGGCTGGGACATCACGCACAGTGCGCTTTGACCGTCCCGGCATCAGCTATATCTTCTGCAACATTCATCCGGAGATGAGCGCGGTGGTGATCACTATGGGGACGCCGTTGTATGCGATTGCCAGCGGCGACGGACAGGTGAGCATTGCCGAGGTTCCTTATGGGCGCTACACGCTGCACATCTGGAGCGAAGGCATGGGACCGGAGAATGAAAAACCAGTTTCGCGCGAAATCACGATCGGCGAGAACGCCGCGTCGCTGGGCGTGATTCGGGTTCCGGAATTGAACGGCCAGCGGATCGCACATAAGAACAAATATGGCCGGGACTACGACCAGCCAACTCCGGACAATTCGATCTATCAGCAACCCTGAATGTTCTGGCCGTTGGGAGAGTGGCAAGAAGTCTGGATTGGGGGCCGCAGCGCGTCAACGAAATGGAGACTGGTTCATCGAAACGTGTTTCACAGTCCAAGCAAGTTCGACTGCAGTTTCGTATATTCGTGTTCTTTGGCCCAGAGATTGAGCGGGATCGTTGCCAGTTCATCCACCAGCGGGACCGCATGGCCATTCTTGGTTAGATCCACCGTTTTGATGTAGCGGCGGCAGGTATCGCAGGCTTCAACCCGAACGTGCGGGAATTGGCTGGTCGTGTAGACGGCGAGTTTCTCGACATTCTCTTCGCCACATGCGGGACACAGAAGCCGCCCGAACGGCCACTCAGTAGAACACAGCGAGCAAATCAGAGATCGCTTGCCGCCGTCTCCTTCTGGCCGCAGGACTCCAACCATGGGCTTGGATGAGCATAGCGGGCAGATCGCCGGTGTTCCGCCGCCGCTTGTTACTCGCCCGCGCCCGTCTGCAAGCCACTCACCGTATGGCTGCAGAAAAATCCATGCGAGCACAGCTTCCGCGCCATCAGGAACGAAATCCGCAGCGTTTTGCCAAGCCGAACCCAGCGCTTCCCGCCACCGGCCCTCGCCTCCGATTTTCAAATTCCGGGCCGCCTCGACGAAAGGCTGGGTAGCAAATGTCTCAACCTGGGAGAGAAATTCCGGAAACTTCATCAGGAGCAGCGCAAGATTTGGCGATACCTCGCGCAAATTCGCAGCATGCTTCCGCGCGCTATGATCACCGGCGGTTTCGAAATAAGAGTAGAGCGATTTTTGCAGGCCGGCGATGCGCTTGTAGAACCGCATCACCTCAGCCGAAAAATCGTGGGCAGCTGCCAGGTCATGCGCTCGCTGGATGCGCTGGTCCCATTTGTTTCGGATCATTCCCGCCCGGCGGTCCCTTTCCTGACCTGCTCGTACCAGAGGCGGTGATGAGTTTTGGCCCAGGCGGCCGATACTTCTCCGCGAATGATCGAGGTGAATCCCCCGCGCACCATGGCTGTGCCCATATACACATGAATGATGAAGCCACCGATGGTGGCCAGCGCCGCCGTGACATGCACCGTCACCGACAAATAACGCAACCAGCGCAGGCTCCACGGGATCGATTCCACCCACCACAGCCCGCAGCCCGAGATGAGCAGAAGGATTGCACCATAAAACATCAGCCAGAAAAATATCTTCTGGCCCCAGTTGAAGCGCCAAATCGGGGGGAGGTCTTCATCTTCGTTGCGGATGTAATGGTCAATCGCCGCATGCCAGGCGCGGTCCTCCGGCGTGATGACCATATCGCGAAACCAGAGTTTGCACATCCAGCACACCGATGCGAAGAAGACCAGACCCAGCCACGGATGCCAGAAGCGGGCTGCCGGTCCCCCGCCCACCAGAACGACCATCCAGAACATGTACGGCGACCAGAACCCTAGGCCGGTGACCAAGCAATAAATGTAAAACAGCCCGCCGATCCAGTGGTTGACACGTTCGCCGAGCGAATAGCGCTGAATGCGATCGCCGCTCGCATCGCCTGTGCGCACAGGCGAGACCACTTGCGATACGCTCATGGCTTGCCTCCTTCCTTGTGCTTCCAGCCATTGACCTGTTTTGGCCCGAAGCGCAGGTAATGCAGAGTCACGCCGATGATGCCGCCCAGCATGGCAAGATTGCCGATCCACTTCGCGGGGCCTTTCCAGAATTGCACCACCCAGGGAATATACGGATCTTTCGGCAGACCGCCGTAGGCTTCTGGATTGCTAACATCGTGCAGCACGTAAATGACGCCGGTTCCACCGACGCCCTGCGGATCGTACACGCCCGCTTTCTCCATCCCAAAGTTTTCGCGAAGTTGCTGCGCCCGTTTTTCCGCCAGAAACGTCATGTCGTCCTTGGTTCCGAAGTGCAGGCAACCGGTCGGACACGACTTGATGCAGGCCGGTTCCAGCCCTTCCGAAACTCGGTCGGAACAAAGCGTGCACTTGAACATCTTCTTGGTATTCGAATTGAACTTGGGGATATCGAATGGGCAGCCGCTGACGCAATATCCGCAGCCGATGCAATTCTGCTGCTGAAAATCGACGATCCCGTTCGTGTATTGCACGATCGCACCGTCCGCCGGGCACGCCGCCAGGCAGCCCGGCTCGGCGCAATGCATGCACTGGTCCTTGCGCATCAGCAGCATGAGCGCGCCGTCTTCGCGCTCGTGCTCATTGAACTTGATCAGGTTCCAGTAATTCCACGACGTTGTCGGCATGGTCTGGTAGCTGTTGTTGAAAGTGGTTTGGCTGAAGGCGTAGCCATTCCACTCGAGGCACGCCACTTCACACGCCTTGCAACCAATGCAGGTAGTGGTGTCGACCAGCTTGCAAACCTGCTCGGCGCGTTCGACGCCGGCTCCGGGCGCCGGTCCCGCATGGCCGGAGATTCTTCGGATTGCGAGCGTTGCCTGGCTCATTGCCTTACACCTTCTCCAGCTTCACCAGAAAGCCCTTGAACTCCGGCGTGTATGCGTTCGGGTCAGTCACTGCTGGCGAAAGACGATTGGCCAGCGTCCTCGCATTTCTATCGGCATCTTCCTGAATGCCGCGATATCCCTGGTGAATCGGCAATCCAATCTGGTACACCTTCTTACCGTCGATATTCATGGGCCGAATCCGCTTGGTAACGAATGCCTTGGCCACGTAAAAACTGCGGGCACTCGTCACCTTTACAGTGTCGCCGCCTTTGATGCCTAACTCCTGCGCCAACTCGACCGGCATTTCCACGAACGGCTCAGGAATGAGCTGCACGTTCACCGGATTGTTTTTCGTCCAATAGTGGTAATGCTCGGTGAGCCGGTACGTGGTGCAGATGATATTGAACCCTTCACTGACGGTCCCATACTTATCCGCCGTCGAGGTTAATCTCTTGACCACCGGACTATTCGATTGGTTGGGATGCAGCGCATTGACAACCGGGCTTTCAGTCGGCTCGTAGTGTTCAGGGAACGGTCCGTCGGCAAATGCGGCTAGGGGCGCGAAGATGCGGCCAACGCCGTCGGGATTCATGATGAACGGGCCCATGTGGTCCTTCGGCGCGGAGTCCGGTTTAAAGTCAGGCACGTCGTTTCCGACCCAGGTTTGCGTGGCCTCGTTCCACCACACCTGCCTTCGGTCCGCATCCCAGGGCTTTCCCGAGGGATCGCACGAAGCGCGGTTATAAAGAACGCGCCGATTCGCCGGCCACGCCCAAGCCCAGTTCTGGTACACGCCCATGCCCGAAGGATCTTCAGTCCCGCGGCGCATCAGTTGTGGTCCAGCCTCGGTCCAGCAACCGGAGTAAATCCAGTTCCCGCATGATGTGGTTCCGTCATCCTTCAGCCAGGCAAAGCCCGGCAATTGCTGCCCGCGCTTAATCACCTGCTGCGTTTTGGGATCGATGAGATCCGCCAGCGCTTTGCCATTGAACTCCTTGGCCAATTCCGATAGCGCCGGATGCTTCGGTTCGGTGTACGGCCATGTCAGCTTCAGAATCGGATCGGGGAACGCGCCACCTTCCTTCTGGTACAGTTCACGCACCTTAAGAAAGATCTGCGCAACGATGTCCTGGTCCAAACGAGCATCCCCGGGCGTGGGCAAAGCGATGTTCTTCCATTGCAGCCAGCGCGCCGAGTTGGTCATGGACCCATCTTTCTCGGCAAAGCCCGCGCACGGCAGGCGATACACCGTGGTGTTGATAGCCTTCATCTCTTCGGCCGTAGTCCCCGGCGCTCGCCAGAACTCGCTGGTTTCGTCCGGGTAAATCTCGCCCACTACCAGCCAGTCGGCCTTCTTCAACGCCTCAATGTTTTTCTGCGAGTTCGGCCCGATGGCCACGCCGTTCATGCCGAAGGCAAACATGCCCTTCACAGTACCGCGGTACATGTTGTCCCAGATCTGGGTCCACGAGTAGTTGCGATCGATTTTCGGCGCGTAGTGGAACGCCCAGTCATTCTCTTTCGTCGCCGCGTCTCCGAACATCGCCTTCAAGTAGGAGACGGCGAATTTTGGCGTGTTGCTCCAATAATTGAACGAATCCCACGGACTTGGTTTGGAAGCCTTGGGGGTGACGCGCTCCAGGTAAGTTTTCAGATCGACGTCGTTCGGGTTGGGAACCTTCAGGTAGCCCGGCCAGATATCAAATATGCCACCCATATCCGTGGCGCCCTGAATGTTGGCATGGCCGCGCAAAGCATTCACGCCGCCGCCCGCGCGTCCCACGTTCCCCAGCAGCAATTGCAGCATTGCCGCCGTGCGGATCATCTGCGTACCGTAGGAGTGCTGCGTCCAACCCACCGCATACAGGATGGTCGCGACCTTTTTCGTGTCGCCATCCTTGCGGATGGAAGTGAACAGATCGGCAGCTTTCAGGAACTGATCTTTGGGAATGCCCGTAATGCGCTCAACCATCTCGGGCGTGTACCGCGAGTACTGCCGCTTCAACAACTGGAACACACAGCGCGGATGCTGCAGCGAAAGATCATACGCAATGTTCGGCGGGAGAGACGGTGCCGGAACTGCCCCGGCTTTGGCTTCCGCGGATGACGCACCCTGATATCCCTTTGCTTCGCGCTGTTGACCCGCGTACTGCGGCTGCGCGTTCTGATTCGGAGGAGTTGGAGCAACGGGCTTTCCGGTTAAATCCCCGCCTTCCTCATAATTCCAAGTCGATTTATCGTAGGTCTTCTTTTCCGAATCGAATCCCGAGTAGAGGCCATCTTCGGGCAGCTTGAACCCATCCTTAATGATGAACGCCGCGTTCGTGTAGTTCACCAGGTAGTCGTGCGCGATGCGGTTGTTTTCGATGGCGTAGCGGATGACGCCGCCGAGGAAGGCAATGTCGGAGCCCACGCGAATCTGGGCGAACAAATCGGCGGTGGCTGCGGTGCGCGTGAAGCGCGGGTCCACCACAATCATCTTGGCATTGCGGTTGCGCTTTGCCTCGATCGCCCACTTAAAGCCGCACGGATGATTCTCGGCCGGGTTCCCACCCATGATCAACATCATGTCGGTGTTCTTGATGTCGGCCCAGCCATTGGTCATGGCCCCGCGTCCAAATGTTGGTCCCAAACTTGAGACCGTGGGGCCGTGTCAAACCCGGGCCTGGTTTTCCAGGTAGCAGACCCCCAGGCTGCGCATGCTCTTGACGACCAGGTAATTGAATTCGTTGGTATCGGTGCAACCGCCCGTGAATGCGATGCCCTCGCAGCGGTTCACCGTGCGGCCTTGTGCGTCTTGCGCCACGAACGTGGCGTCGCGCGACTTCTTTGTCCAGCGTGCGATTTCATCAATCGCAGCGTCCCACGAAATATCTTCCCAATGATCCGAGCCCGGACGCCGCACCTGCGGCTTCAGCAATCGGCGCGGGTTCAGGATGTCTTGCTCGAGCGATGCGCCCTTCGGGCAAAGAGTGCCGCGGTTAATGGGATGATCGGGATCTCCCTCAACGTGAATCACCTGCGGCGTGACATTTTTGGCTTTGTCGCCAATTGTGTAAATGAGAATGCCGCAACTGACCGAACAATAGGGGCAGGTGGAGCGCGTTTCCGTGGCGCGGGCCATTTTCAGCTCGCGCACTTGCGCATAGGCGGGGGCGAGATCGAAGCCCAACAAAGAAAGCGCTGAGCCACCCAGCGCGGTCACTTTCAAAAAATCTCTGCGGCTGCTGTTCATGACCGGGCACCCCTTCGCGAACAGATCCCACCTCTTTTGCCGAAGATATTACCTCAATTTGCCCTTGAATGTAAAAGAATGAAGAGGCTTCGGGGAGATTAATGGACGATCTGCTCGAAGCCGACGTGGTGCCAGATTCAATGACCCGTCATGCGTCCTGCTCTATCTACCCGCAGAACGTAAAAAAGGCGCAGGCGTCTGTCGCGATTAGCGGATGCCTGGGTAGGACATGAAGACCGGAGCGCGAGTGTTTCGAATCGCTCTCCGGCACCACAGCCAGGAGACCAGCTGGGGTGAATTGTTGACTTGTAAGCGGCGTGGCTCACCCCCCTCCCCCAAGAAGCAGATGAGCCAGCGCCATTTTGCCGGACGGGCTTTCTATCTGCCCGTTCCAACAAGCTGTACGGTCTGCGTGCCCGCGGCGTCTTTGATGTTCAAAGTCGCGGTGCGCGCGCCAGGTGCAGTCCCAGGGCGCCTTGCGGCTCGATCCGTCTGTACCATTTTGAACACCTA
>PLHN01000441.1:9741-14249 GCA_003139975.1 Acidobacteriaceae bacterium | reverse complement strand
CGCTGGAAGCGCTGCGCCACCCAGAATCAGCGCCAAACCGGTGTTAACGGAACTTGAGTCGCCGCCAGACCACTTGCAGCCAGGATGATCAGAGTATGAAGGACACAAGATGCAACCGGTCGTCAATCCGTCGTTCGAATCTCCTTACAACACAAGCTGCGGGGGAAGCGCGTAGGCGAAGTGTCGCGAAGCTATGATTCCACTAGAATCATTCAAGCGTTTCCACCTCTGAGGTCTGGCAGCCAACCAAAGGGGCGCCGAAAAGCCGTCAACGTGCCGATTCTCCGGCTAATCGTATGGCCTCGATCCCAATTTCCGTAGAATTTCGCCCGGTAGTGCTTGCGGCTGAGGCACATGGAGGGGGAGATCACAAAGAATTGTGCGACTCTCACACAAATAAGTGATGGAGATCACTCAGTCGNNCCGTGTGGCAAAATACGCAGCCACGACCTAAATCGCAATTGAAACGCGGCCTATACCGAATCCAGCCGATTCTGGAAATAGCCTGATTCTAAAGGGTGTGGGGCGGGAAAGGAGGAGGATACGCGAAGGCACGGAGATTGGCCCGCAGGTTGCCCTAGGGACAGTGCGGGTTGAGCAAACCAACCAGGTAGAGAGAGTAAGAAAGGACGATCCTATGGCAAGTGCCACTTTGGCAGTAGCGAGAACAACGGGCTCCGGTTTTCGGTATTTGGCGGATGCGCAGGCGAAGGCGAATTCCCCGTATGGTCTGCCGATCGTCGACGATATGCGCGAGTTCCAGCTTGGTGATCAGAGCTTTTTTGCCGGCCTTTCGAGCGAGACGATGGAAGAGTTCAACCGGATTCAGCACACGAGTTCGTATCCGGAAGGCGCGGTGGTGCTGATGGAGGGGCAAGCGGCGCGGGGCGTCTACATCGTTTGCCGGGGAAGAGTGAAGCTGATGACGACCAACAGCGAAGGCAAGACATTGATCGTCAAAATTGCCGGGCCGGGCGAAGTGCTGGGGCTGCAATCGGTGGTGATGGAGAGCCCCTATGAGCTTACGGCGGAGACGCTGCAACCGAGCCAATTGGCCTATGTGGGGCGGGAGCAGTTTCTGAGATTTTTGAAGGCGCACGGCGATGCATGCCTGCGGGCGACGCAACATTTGAGCAGCGATTGCCAGTCGGCGTATGAGGTGATCCGCTCGATCGGGCTGTGCCATTCGGTGGCGGGGAAGCTGGCGCGGCTGCTCAATCAGTGGTCGTCGGAAGCGCGCGTGAGCGATGGCGTGGTGCGGATCAAGGTCGCGCTGACGCATGAAGAACTGGCGCAACTGATCGGATCGTCGCGAGAGACGGTGACGAGAATTCTTGGGGACTTCAAGCGGCGCGGCGTGGTGGAGCTGAGCGGCGCGACGTTGACGATCCGGAACCAGGTGGCGCTCGACACTCTGTGCGTATCGTAGTGAGTTGAGTTGTGATTGAGTGCGGCGCAAGGCCCTCCCCCGAGTTCCTAAGCCGCGGTTGCGGCGAACCTGCTGCAGTGTTGCGATCCTCCTCCCCCAGCACGGTGAAACAAGCCGTGCTGGGGTTCTTTCCTTTGGGGCGAATGCTTCAGCCTCCGCTGCTTTCCAAGTCCCCGGTTTCAGGTTCCTGCCTTCGAGAGATCTCGATAGTGTCTGACATTTCAGACACTACCTAGAGACCTCAATCAGGTTGGGTTCGATATAATCCACAGCTACGGATGGCACTCTCTTCGGGCACGAAACTAGGACCGTACGATATCGAATCGCTGCTAGGCGCGGGCGGCATGGGCGAGGTGTATCGAGCGCGTGACGCCCGGCTGAACCGCATGGTTGCGATCAAAGTGCTGCCGAAATCGTTTTCGGCGGACGCCGACCGGTTGCAGCGCTTCATGCAGGAGGCGCGGGCAGCAGCGGCGCTGAATCATCCCAACATACTTTCCATTTTCGATATCGGTGAGGAGAAGGGATCTCCTTACATTGTTTCCGAGTTGCTGGAAGGAGTGACGCTGCGGGAGCAGTTGCGGAGCGGGCCGCTGGCGGTACGGCGAGCGGTCGACTGCGGGCTCCAGGTGGCGCGAGGATTGGCGGCAGCACACGACAAGGGAATAGTGCATCGCGACCTGAAGCCGGAGAACATCTTTCTGACCGAGGATGGACGGGTAAAGATTCTGGACTTCGGACTGGCGAAGCTGACGCGTCCCGAGGAAGGGGGCGAGGGCGGAGATACGCTGACGGCGCAGGTGAATACGGAGCCGGGGCAGGTTCTGGGGACGGTGGGATATATGGCTCCGGAGCAGGTGCGCGGAAAAGCGACGGACCATCGCTCCGACATTTTTGCAGTGGGCTCGATCCTTTACGAGATGGTTTCCGGAAAACGTGCGTTCCGCGGGGAGACGGCAGCGGACACGATGAGCGCAATTCTGAAGGAGGAGCCGGACGAGCTGACAGAGACCGGGCGGAATGTTCCGGCATCGCTGGAGAGGATTGTGCGGCACTGCCTGGAAAAGAATCCGGCGCAGCGGTTTCAGTCGGCCGGAGATGTGGCGTTTGCCCTGGAAGCGCTGGCCGACAGTTCAATCAGTTCGCGAACGAGTGCGCAGGTCGCGGTGATGGATTCGTCCGGGACGGGCGCGCACGGTGCGAGCACCGAGAAGGTCGCGCGGCGAAAGGGAGTGGCACTGACGGTGGCCGCGGCGCTGGCGCTCGCGGGGATCGGTTGGTGGTTGGGGCAGCGGAGCGTACGAGCGCCGCTGGCGGAGTATCAGCAGATTACTTTCCGGACCGGCGCGATTGGCGATGCGAGATTTACTCCCGACGGGAGCATCGTTTACTCGGCGTCGTGGGATGGGGGCCAACCACAGTTGTATATGGCGCGCACGAGTGAAAGCGGTTCGCGCGAACTGGGATTGAAAGATGCGGATTTGCTCGCGATCTCGACGAACGGTGAACTGGCGATCCGGCTGGACACGGCTTTTTACTCCGGGTACGCGCGGTCGGGAACGCTGGCCAGGGTTCCGTTGAGCGGGGGAACGCCGCGCGAAGTGCTGGACAACGTGCAGGACGCGGACTGGGCGGCGGACGGGGAACATCTGGCGGTAGTGCGATATGTGCCAGAAAACCGCCATTGGCGGCTGGAGTATCCCGTAGGGAAGGTTTTGCTGGACACAATTAATTGGATCAGCACGCCGAAGATTTCGCCCGATGGGAAGAGAATCGCGTTCTCCGATCACGAAAATACGGGCGGCGACGATGAGGGCTCGATTGCCGTGATCGAGCCGGATGGGCAGGAAAGGAAACTCTCGTCGGGATGGGCGTCGATCCAGGGTGTGGTGTGGTCACCGGCGGGGGATGAGATCTGGTTTACGGCGACGCGCAACGGCAGCGCGGAAAACCTGCGGGGGGTGACGCTTGGAGGCAGGCTGCGAACCATCACGAACGTTCCGGGAGGAATGTGGCTGCAGGATATCCGGAACGGAGTGGCGTTGACAGTCACCCACCAGATCCGGCTGGGTATCCGGGGGGTAGCTCCGGGCGGAAAAGAGGAGCGCGAGCTGGGATGGTTGGGATGGGCCGGGCTGCGAGACCTGAGCCGGGACGGCCGAAAGGTTTTGTTCGAAGAAGAAGGAGATGGGGGAGGGCCGAACTACACCGTGTTCTTGCGCGACACCGACGGATCGCCTCCAGTGCGGATCGGGGAGGGGTTGGGGGAGGCGATCTCTCCGGATGGGAAGTGGGTGGTTACGAAGCCCGCCAAGAGCGGTGTGCTCGATCTGGTGCCAACGGGAGCGGGAGAAATGCGTCAGTTGACGCACGACAACATCATCTACGAATCGGCGAGGTATCTTCCGGACGGCAAACAGTTGGTGGCGCATGGAATTGAAGCGGGGCATGGAGCGCGAGATTATCTGATTAATGTGAATGATGGAACGGCAAAGCCGCTTACACCTGAGGGGTTGGTCGGCACGAACCTAGCCGCGGATGGGAGTAAGGTCGCGGTGCTGGGAGGGGATGGGAAATGGGGTGTGTGGCCGCTCGATGGAAGCGGCTTGCAGCTCATCCCGGGACTCGACTCGAAATACCATGTCACAGGATGGTCGCCGGATGGGGCCTCGGTGTACGTACAAACCAGCCACCAACAGGAACGGGTAGCGCGAATCCTCCGGGTGGATGTGAAGACAGGCAAAATGCAGCCTTGGAGAACGTTTGGAGGAGATATGCCGTCGGGAGCGACATCGGCGTTTGTGCCGATGTTCTCGCGCGACGAAAGCGCATATGCTTATCTTTATTATCAGGATTTGTCGGTGGGATATGTTGTGCGGGGACTGAAGTAGATGGCTGGAGAGAATGGAATCATGAGCAGGAAGCTGGCGGTGTTGGCGGTGGTGGGAATGTTTGTGGTGGGAGCGGGGGCGGCGTGGGCGCAGGATGATGAAGACGAAGGCCCAATGTCGAACATGCACTTTGTGGTGGTGCGCGACTGGAATGGCAAGCCAATCAGGAATGCGGCGGTGGTGCTGCA
>PLHN01000441.1:0-9730 GCA_003139975.1 Acidobacteriaceae bacterium | reverse complement strand
TTCCAGACGTTTGGGGAAGACTACAAGGTGAATCGGCCGGAGATGGAGATTACGGTCAGGCTGAGGCGTCCGGTGAAGCAATACTCAACAATGGGCGTTCAGGAGAGCGCGAAGAAGCCAGACGACAAGAAGGCAGGCGACAGCAAGACGGCGGATCCGAAGCCGCAGTAGGCAAGGCAGAGGGTAGAGATCTGAGGTCAGATTGAGGAAGGACGAGGAGCGGCGTGTCCGATATCGAGAGGAAGTTGCAATGAGAATCCGGGTGAAACTTCTGGTGTTAGGCATGGCTGCGTTGGCTGCNNGCGCGCGACGAGCGGAAAGCCGGTGAAAGATGCGAAGGTCGTGCTGCACCCGGTGAATCGGAAGGGCAAGGCGACAAAGGGAGAACTCGAACTCAAGACGGACGGGGAAGGGCGCGCGAGTATCGACGGAATTCCCTATGGGTCGATCGAGGTGCAGGTGCTGGCGCCGGGGCTCCAGACATTTGGAGCCGATTACGAAGTCAAGCAGGCCGAGGTGGAGATCACGGTGAGGCTGAAACGTCCGGGCGGGCAGTACTCGACCTATGAAGATCATGACGACAAGAAGCCGCAGTAGCGAGGGCAGAGGTTTGAGATCGGATTGCAGAGGTTAAGAGCAGGTTGCGCAAGGCAGATTGCAGAAGTCCGAATACAGAAATCAAATTGCAGAAGTTCACCTCTCTCCTTTCTCTGCCTTTTTTCCCCACGGGCACAGCAGGCGCAAAGCGCTCCGGAACGACCGTTTGCATCGGTGCTGGCGGCGCGCCGGAGATAGGACGGGGCGCGGGTTTTGCAGGTGACAGGGCGCGCCGCGTCTCCTACAATCTCAGACCAAGCATTTGGTGAACTATGGGGTTGCAAGAACTGACAGTCGAGCGCTATGAGGGAGTGGCGGAGGATCAGCGGATACTGCTGCTGAAGGGGCCGATCACGATCGAGACCACGCCGCAATTCGAGCGCGCGTTACAGAACGAGCAGGCGGAGACGACGATTCTGGATCTGTCGGATGTTCCTTACGTGGACTCGGTGGGCCTGGGATCGCTGGTGGCGACGTATGTGTCGCACCAGAAAAGAGGCCGATGCCTGGTGCTGACTGGAGTCCGCCCGCGGGTTAACAAGGTGATGGAGATCACGAAAGTGAAGGACTTTTTTGTGACCTTTCCGACGACGTGGGAGGCGGTGGAGGCGCTGGCGAACACCGGGAACGCGTAGGGTCGAGTCATCGGTTGGGGCAGATGGCAGAGGCGAGGGGCGACTGCGCCTAGATGGGCAAGACCGACTCGCACATCCTGGTGCCGCAAGGGGCGCTTCCGTCAGACACCACTGCTAGGGTCCCGAGCAACTATTTCCTGTTTACAAGAGTTGTTTGCACCGCT
The DNA here is from genome assembly GCA_003139975.1 of Acidobacteriaceae bacterium. Lineage (GTDB taxonomy): Bacteria > Acidobacteriota > Terriglobia > Terriglobales > Acidobacteriaceae > Acidiflorens. The sequence goes on along the minus strand of PLHN01000441.1, from coordinate 8,334 downwards.
ACTATTTCAGGCCACGTGGGGATGGTCCTGACGACTTGCAACTCAAACCGAGGTCATGCGACCGTCGTGCCGAAGTCGGCACAGCCGCTTCAATACACTTCAAAAAGGAGACAACTGATGAGAATAGTGCTGCTGACTATTGCCGCTCTGCTGGCGCCGATCTGGGCCAGCGCGGAAAACCTTGATGTGATTCAGTTCAAGTTAAAGGAGGGCTGCACACTGGCGAATTACGTGACCCTCAAGAACGACTTCAACGCACAGTGGGGAAAGAGTCATGGGTATATTGCGGAAATCGCTTCCCCGCTAGCCAGCAACGATCTTGGTTCGCTCTATTGGATCGGGCGGACTGCGAGTGCGGAGGCCTTTGGCAAGGCATGGGATATCTGGCGCAACGAACTGACTGACCCCACCTCGGTAGCCTCTAGACTGGAAGGCCGTTTCGAGAAGTGCTCGATCGATGAGTCGCGGCGTAGCTACGACGTTTACTGAACAGGCCGGGCCAGTCACAGGTCTGGACCACACGTCTGCCCGGCCTGTGACTCGACTCGGGGCGATTGAGCGGTAGGATCGCTGTTTGTGGCCGGGGGGAGGGACGCTGCCAATGGATTACCTACTGAAGACTGAGCCTGCGGTGTACTCGTTCGCCAATCTGGAAAAAGAAAAGACGACCATCTGGGATGGAGTGACGAATCCGGTGGCGGTGAAGAATCTGCGCGAGATGAAGCCGGGTGAGCGGCTGTTGATTTATCACACGGGAGATGAGAAGAGCGCGGTGGGTACGGCAACGGTGTTATCGGTGGATGCCACGGACGCGCGGAACCCGCAGGTGAAAATCAAAGTGGGGCGCGCGATCGCGGCCCCGAAGACATTGGCGGAAATTAAAGCGCACAAGCTGTTCGCGGATTCTCCGCTCGTACGGCAGGGGCGGTTGAGCGTGGTGCCGTTGAGCGAAGCGCAGTGGAAGTGGCTGGTGGGAGAGTAGAGCGAGACGGGGCGGCCGAAGGCGAAAGCAAATCGTGAGAGTCTGAACTCGAGCCCGCGAACCCCGATCACGGGGCCAGCCGGACGCGGCGCATGAGATTCTGAAAACGAGGGTCGCTGCGCAGGCCGTCGAATGCAGGGTTGACTTTAAGACTGGTCAGAACATTCGAGTGGTCGGCATACGCCTTCTCGAACCAGGCGAACGATTGGTCCCGGTCACCGACACCGACCAGAGCCCAAAGCATCGGATCGGGACTGCGAAGACCGCGATCGTAAAACTGGCGCACTTTGGCGAGGGCTTGCCGTGCTTGCGCGTTCTGGCCGGAGCGGCCGTATACAAAAGCGCGCCACGCGCACGTCCATTCGCTTTCGCCATAAGCGTCGGCCCATCTCTTTAGCTCGGCCAGCGCGTCCGCATATTGCTGTTTTTCGATGTAGGGAGCAACCACCATAACGGTCCGGGGGAATGCCGGCTCCATTTCCTTCACCGCTCGAAACTGCGCGATCGAAGCGTCATACTGGCGGGCGTAAAGGAGGATCATGCCATGGTCGGCAGCAATGATCAGCGACAGCGGATCGAGTTCGCGGGCGCGCTCGCTCTCGGCGAGAGCTTCGGGGAAGCGCCCTTGCAGCGAAAGAAACTCGGCGTACCAATGGTGAGCTGTGGCGTAGTTGGGGTTCAACTCAATGGCGCGGCGGTATTCCTTCTCGGCCGTTTCCCAGTCGTAGTCGAAGTTCTCTGTAATGAGGGCCAAGGAGGTGTGGGCCTCGGCCAGCGAGGGGTCCAGTTCGAGCGCTTTGAGGGCGGCGGCGCGCGCTTTCGGCATGGACTCCGTTTGCGGTGTCGTACTGTAACCGCCTAACAGCGCGTAGGAATCGGCCACGCCGGTGTAGGCGCGAGAGTAGTTCGGATCTTTGGCGATGGCCTGCTGAAAATACTCAATCGCCTGCTGGAAACCCTGGGCTGTTCTCTTGTTCCAGAAGAATCGGCCTTTCAGATAGAGGTCGTACGCCTGGTAGGCTTGCGGCTCGAGGGAGGATTGACGGACCGTGTCGAGCCGACGACGATCGCCCAGAGTCAGTTGAATTTCAGCCGCAATTTCCTGGGCAATTTCTGCCTGAAGCGCCAGCAAGTTGCTCAGGTCGCGATCGTATTGCCGCGCCCAGATGTGGCTCTGATCCTTGATCTGAATCAACTGGGCTGTGACACGGACTCGATTCGAATCGCGGCGCACGCTTCCTTCCAGCGCGTATTGCACGCCCAATTCCCGGCCAATCCGATCCAACGGTTCGTCGCTGTGCTTGTAGTGCATCACCGAAGTCCGGGCGATGACCCCGAGATGGGACGGGTCAAGGTTGCCGAGTTGGCTGATCATCTCTTCGGTGAGGCCGTCGCTGAAATAATCCTGCTCGGGATCGCCCGTGAGATTTTCAAAGGGAAGAACTGCCAGCATGGATCGTACCGGAGGTGCCGGGACTTGCGCACGCGAGCGCAAGCTGTAGAGGTAAGCTCCCAAGGCACCGATTAACAAAACGGCAATCCCGATCAGGCTACCCCATCGCCAGGGGGCGACCTTACGGCTCGGTCGCGGCTCCGGGGCAGCATCGGGAGCTGAGTCTGAAGCCGCAGTGCGGTCCACGGAAACATCTTCGCGATCCGGCGGGGCTGGCTGAACTACAGCGGCAATAAACCGATATCCGCGGCCCGTAACCGTTTGTATAAAACGCGGGTTTTCGGAATCGTCTTTGAGGACTTGCCGGATCTTGCGGATCGCTCCGTTAATGCTGTTGTCGGTATCGAGAAAAACTCCCTCGCCCCAGACCCGCTCGATGATCTGGTCCCGCGTAACCAGCTCGCCGTTTTTCTCAATTAGAAGGAGCAGAATTTCCGTGGGAATGCGCTCGAGTTTCAAGACCCGGCCTGCGCGAGAGAGTCTCTGCGAACGCGGATCAAACTCGAAATCGTCTCCGAATCGGATAGGAACTGACACTACGAATGGGCCGTGCCCCACGGCAAACACTCCCCGGTCAACGCAGCCATTTTAACCTGCTTCGTAACTTCGCGGCATGTCCAATCCTGCCAATAAGTTAAGGGGACATGAAAATTAAGACTCCCGACAGGGAGCCGCTATTGTGATCAGCGTTCGAATCGGCCATCATGCGCGGCAACTTTGGAGCGGTGTCCGCGGCGAGTTGATCTGGGTGGGGCAGAAACATCAAAGCTGGACCTCGATTCGGCACTCCAATGCGCCAAAACAAAAATCTTCCAAGGAGACAACCGATGACTGTCAAGAAGTGGTTTCTTTTCGTCGCCGTTCTCGCGTTAGGGGCATACGGATTCGCGCAAGGCCGGCAACAAGCTCACAACCCGGAAGGGGTGCGCGGCGACGCCACGAGCAATTGCCAATCCACCTTCACCTCGGGCAGCAACCTGACCTATTTTCAGTTCTGTACGACGCAGAACGGCAATGTCACCGAATTTCAGAGCCCTCAGGGTGTCGAGCACATCCGCGAAGGTGGCTACCTCGAAGGCTATGGCATCTGTGACTTTGACACCTTGACTCGATATTACGATTGGGCCGATGGCGGTGACTCTGGCAACTGGCAAGCGTCGGTAATTTCGCAACCCGGAGGTCCCGGCACGTTTCCGCTCAAGATCACGCGCACGACCTCGGACGGAGTGTTCACCCTGACTCAATCCTTCACCCGGACTACGACCCTACCGACTATCAACATCACGATGACACTCAAGAATCAAACTGCGGTTTCCAAGGATTATGCCCTGGTTCGCTACGCGGATATCGATGCCAACAACGCCGACGGTGGGGACTTCAACAACTGGTTCGATTTCGACTGGGATTCCGCGTGGGGATACAATCCCGGCTTCAACACCCACGGCGTGGCGTTGTTTGCGGTCCCATCGAACACCACACGCTTTGCGTTCATTCAAGACACACCTGACGCGCCCGATCCTTGCGCACCCGTCAATAACCTGCCCTCATCGACACCATGGTTTGGCGACGGCAGCGTGGGATACGACTGGAACGGTACGCTCGGCCCCCACAAATCGATCACAATTAACGGAGGTTACAGGCGCTTCTAGGAGAGACCACGCAACCCGGCCCCGGGAGGGCCGGGTTTCTGGCAGGGAGAAGTGTTCCTCTTCTATGGCAAGCTCTGCTTTGAGGCGCCGGTATTGTTCAAAGTGCTTACCTGCGACTCCGTGTTTATCAGAGACCTGAAAACTTTCCAATCCTTGATTCTAAAAGACCGCACCAAAGGGAGTCGAGCCACATGGTGGCCGCCGGAGGCATCGACTAGGTGCGGACGACGCGTTCGGGGCAGTCTGGTTCAGGACAGGCGTAGGTCAGATGATTGCGCTGACGATCGATGCTGATGATGAACATGGGACGACCGTGACGGTCGCATCGAGGCTGGTCGGGAGCGAAAACGGGCGAAGCTCCGCGTTGCGGCGTGGAGTAGCCGATGCGCTCGCCGAAGCAGCGATGGCAGAACTTGTCGGTGCAGCGGAAGAATTCGATGGAGAAATCGGCGCTGTAGGGGGCGAGAGCAGGCTCCATGGTGCGGTAATGCTGGTCGCAAAGGGGAAGAATGTCGGTCCGCATCGCAAGCGAGTGTAGCACTTGAGCTCACCGGACGAGAATGCGCGCCCGAAGCGCTAACCCAGATAACGGAGGGCGTCGACGATGCCGAGGTTGGACGCGCGGTAGGAGGGAATCAGGCCGCTGACAAGTCCGACGAACGCGGCCACCAGCATGACAACGCCCGCGGTGTCCGCGGTCATGTGCATGGAAACGGGCAGGCCGACGCCGGGACGAGCCATAAACAGGACAACGCCAGTGGCGCTGAGCACACCAGCGATGCCTCCAATGAGAGCGATGGCGACCGATTCGCTGAGCAGCAATCGCAGAATGCTGCCGCGGGTGAAGCCAATCGTGCGCAGCACGGCGACTTCGCGGGTGCGTTCGCGGATCGACATGGCCATGGTGTTGGCGCAAACCAGGAGCATGGTGAAGACCACGGCGCCGCAGATGCTCAGGATGAAGGCTTTCACGTTGCCGAGCAGGGCAACGAAGTCGAGCTTGAAGGCTTGCTCGCTCTCGCTCTTGGTGGGGACCGGGCTCCCGTGGAACATGTCGTCGATGGCGCGAGCGACAACGGGCATGTGATCGGGAGTGTCAACGCGGACGAAGAAGAACATGGCGTTGTCTTTGAAATAGTCGTCGGACTCCTCCAGATACTTCGTGTGGAAGTAAAGGTTGCTGGACGGAGGATCGATGGTATAGATGCCGCGTATCGTGAGATCGAGATTAGCCGGGAAAATAGTGCCTTGCAGGTGGATGTGATCGCCAAGTTTCCAGTTGTGTTTGCGGGCTAGATCGACATCGACGACGCAGCCGGCGCGGTCTTTTTTCCAGGCAGCAAGCTGCTCCGCGGGCATGATCTTGTCGGCAGCGACATCGAAGTACTCGTCCGGGTCGGTGGCCATCTGGGCGAAATAGTTTTGGGGCTTGTCGTCTTTATACTTTCCACCGAAGTAGGTCATCGGGACGACATGCACTACGCCGGGGATGGCGCGGATCTTGTCGCGGTAATAAATGGGCAGAAAGTTGGCGAGCGAGACTTTGTGGCGCGTCATGATGCGGAGCGCGGAGTCGGGCGCGCCTTTGTCGATGTAGAAGCTGCGCCAGAAGCAGAGCATGATGCTGAGCAGCAGCAGCGAGAAGGCGATGCTGGTGACGGTCAGCAGGCTGCGGCGCTTGTTGCGGAAGGCGGACTTGGTGACGAAGGTGGAGAGGGTCATGACGGAGTGATGAAGACATTTTACCTTGCGGTCAGAGGTCAGAGGTTTGCGGTGAGATTGCTGGGCTGAAACCCGGAGGTTCGGAGAGCGATCACAGAGTCGAGGAGTTGGGCAACGTTACTCTAGCCTAGCTTCGCTCTGGCCTATCTTGCGAAAGGGTTCTCAATCCGCATGCCCGCGATGGTTTGCCTTGCGTTGAGATCTTCGGAGAGGATGCGGTTGGCGCCGCTCTTGAGGGCCGACGCTACGATGAGGGCATCCCAAAATCCGATGCGAGATTCGTCCTCGATCTGAAAGGCAGGCGAGATGTCGGCGGGCGCAGCCTCAACGCACCAGATCGCGTAACTGTTCACGACCAGGCGCGCCGACTGCTTTGATAGCGGACGGGGAATCTTGCGGGTGACATTCACGTAGAATTCCTGGAGCACCTGCATACTGAGAAGGCCGCTGCGTTCGCTCCAGAGTTCGCGCAGAAGACTCTTCGCGGTTTCGTGCTTTTCCCTCGCGTCAACGTCGTGGGCGTAGATCAGGACATTCGTATCTACAAAGGTCTTAGCGCTCATGCAGTTCTTCCCGGGTTGCGCGAATCACACCGCCCAAATGGAAGCCCTTGTCGAGAAGCGCCATAGCCTGGTTTTCGGCGCGCTCATAGGCTTCTTCCTCGCCAACCAGGAATTCGATCTCCTGCGCAATGAGACCGCTGATGGACGTTTCTCGCCGGGCGGCAAGGATTTTTGCTTTCTTGAGCACCTGCCGGGTGAGGCTGATCGTCAGGTTCTGCTTGTCGCGATTCCGGGAAGCCGCCATGATTTACCTCTTCTACACGTATAATACGTGTAACACGTAGTGCACGTGAGTGTCAAATTTCCGAATCAGCTCCGGACTGTTTGGGAGCGCGCGCGGAGGCAGGCGCCGCTGACGTCTTACGACAAGCCCTTACGCAGTTCGCGGCGGAGCACTTTGCCGGACGGCGTGCGCGGGACGGCGTCTACGAAATGCACTTCGCGAGGCTGCTTGTGGTGGGCGAGGCGGTCGGCTACGAAGGCACGGAGTTCGGCGTCGAGCTTGTCCGATGACGTAAAGCCGTCGCGGAGGACGACGAAGGCGCAGGGGATTTCTCCGGCGTCGGCGTTGGGCTTGGCCACTACTCCGCAGTCGCGGACTGCCGGATGCTCGAGCAGGACGGCTTCGACTTCCGCGGGGGCGACGGGGAAGCCTTTGTACTTGATCATTTCNNTCCTTCCAGTATCCCAGCATGATTTGCGGGCCTCGCATGACGAGTTCACCGGGGTCGCCGGGGGGGACTTCGTTGTCGTTGGGATCGAGGATGCGGCAATCGGTTTGCGCGAGTGGCTGGCCGATGGAGGCGGGGCGATGCATTTCCGGCGGCGCGATGTAGCCGACGTGAGTGACCGGGGAGGCTTCGGTCATGCCGTATCCNNTTCTTCGGGAACGCGCCGGCTTCTGCGAACTGGCAGAGTGCGTTGATGGCGGGTGGGACCAGGGGCATCATGGTGACGCTTTCCTCGAGGAGTAGGGCGCAGAGTTTCTGCGGGTCAAATCGGGGCATGAGGACGAGTGTGCCGCCCAGCGTAAGAGTAAGCGTGAGGCCGACGGTGAGTCCGTAGATGTGGTACAGCGGGAGGAAACAGAGCATGATTTCCTCGCGTATAAACGAGGAGGCGTTGGGGCCGAGCATCTGATAGACATTAGCGACCAGGTTGTGGTGCGAGAGCATGACGCCTTTGGGGAGTCCGGTGGTGCCGCTGGAGTAGGGAAGCGCGGCAATGGTTTGGGCGGAGGGTTGGCCGGCGTGGGGGATTTTGGCTGTCGACGCGCGAAGCAGATTGGAAAAGGGTTCGCAGCCAGGGCGATCCTGGCGGGTGGTGAAGACGCGGCGGAGGGCGGGAAGGCTGGCGAGATTGATGTTTTCGAGGAGGGGCGCGTCGGTGATAAGAAAGACGGCGCCGGAATTTTCCAGCTGATAGCGAATTTCGCGCTCACGATAAGCGGGGTTGAGCGGGGTTGGGATGGCACCGGCGAGCGTGGCGGCGTGGTAGGCGACGGCGAACTCCCATGAGTTGGGAAGGAAGATGGCGACGACGTCGCCGGGAACAAGGCCGGCAGCGACGAAGCCGCGGGCCAGGGATTCGACGAGTTCTCCATATTGCGCGTAGGTGATGCGACGGCCGCAGGATGTGTCGATGAGAGCGGTTTTGTTTGCGTTGCGCCGGCAACTTTGCAGGATGACGTCGTGGACGAAGCGGCCCGCGGGGTCGGCGAGGAGTTGAGTGCGCAGCATCGGTGGAGATTGTACAGGAGGGAAGGGGCAATTTCAGAAGATCAGCTGGCCAGTTTGCGGAGGAATTCCTGCTCGTTCATGCGGTACTTGAAGGCTTTGCGGCCATTGATGAAGACTACTGGGACTTCGTCGGTGTAGAGGCGGCGAACATCGGGGTCGGAATCCACGTCCACCTCGTGCCATGTGAAGCTGCCGTGCCGTTCGAGCTTGACGAGGCTCTCCTTGA
>PLHN01000245.1 GCA_003139975.1 Acidobacteriaceae bacterium | reverse complement strand
ACGCTGGCGGCGGCGGCCATTGTCGGGACCTATTTTGCCGTGGTCGCGTCGATTGCGGAACTGGTTCACACCCGCGTTCCCAGCTCAGGTCCTGCTGGACTAATGGTGGCGATCGTCGTCACGGCACTCCTGTTTGATCCCGTGCGCAAGTGGATTCAGGAAAAACTCGACGTGTTTTTCTACCGCACGCGTTACGACTACCGGCGCACCTTGATCGAGTTCGGCCGTGAACTGAGTTCGGAGACCGATCTTAACAAGTTGCTTTCGTCGCTCGTGGACCGGCTGGCACGCACGCTGATGGTGGACCGCCTCGCCATTTTCCTAGCCAACAGCGATGCGTCGCGGTTCGAGCTGTCGAAGTCGTTCGGCTTGGGCGCGATTGGCGCGTTGGACTTGTCCTTCCTCTCGAAACCGCGAGTGGAAGACGCCGCCGGACATATCTTCTTCGAAAACACGCGGCAATTGCCACGGGAGACGGCTGCGGCGCAAGAAGCCATCTCCCGGCTCGACCTGAATTACTACATCCCATGCCACGCGCGGCAGAAAACGATCGCGTTCCTTGGACTAGGCAAAACCATGGAAGGCGACTTCCTTTCGAGTGAAGATGTGGAATTACTGGAAACGCTGGCCCGCTATATCGCGATCGCGATCCAGAATGCGCGCCTTTACGCCTCGCTCGAACAGAAAGTAACTGAATACGAGCGCCTGAAGGACTTCAACGAGAACATTGTCGAGTCGATTAATGTGGGCGTGCTGGCGGTCGATCTGCAGGACCGTATCGACTCCTGGAACTCGCAGATGGAAGTGATGTACGCCCAGCCCCGCTGGCAGGTAGTGGGACGGTCGCTGAGCGAGGTTTTTCCGGCGTCGTTCGTCGAAGAGTTTTATCGCGTCCGTCAGAATCCTGGGATCCACAATCTTTACAAATTCCGGCTGCCAACGCCGACCGGCGAATCGCGGATTGTGAACGTGGCGATTGCCCCGTTGGTGACGCGCAAGTTTAGCGTGGTGGGACGCCTCGTCATCATGGATGACATCACCGAGCGCGTGGAACTTGAGGTTCAGCTTACCCAGGCCGACAAGCTCTCATCCGTTGGCCTGTTGGCCGCGGGCGTGGCCCATGAAGTCAACACTCCGCTGGCGGTGATTTCGTCCTATGCACAGATGCTGGCCAAGCAGTTGCAGTCGGACGCGCAGAAGACCTCGGTGCTCGAGAAGATCATTAAGCAAACTTTCCGCGCGTCGGAAATCGTCAACAATTTGCTGAATTTCTCGCGTACCACGGGCACGGAGTTGTCGGAAATCAGCCTGAACAAAGTCATCGCGGACACCTTGGCGCTGCTCGACCACCAATTCAAGGTGGCGCACGTAGCGGTCGAAACGGAACTCAACGAGAATCTGCCGCCCATTCAGGGCAACGCGGGGCGGCTGCAACAGGTATTTCTAAATCTGTTCCTGAACGCGAAAGATGCGATGGCGGGCGGCGGAGTTCTCAACATCGCAACGCTCAATGGCGAATCGGTGAGCGTGCGCGTGAGCGATACAGGCTCTGGCATTGCCCAGGAGCATATTCATCGCATTTACGACCCTTTTTTTACGACCAAAACTACTCCGGCCGAGGGGCAAAACCGCGGAACCGGGTTGGGACTATCCGTTTCCTACGGCATCATCCAGGAGCACGCCGGCAATATCCGAGTCGAGAGCCGGCCCGGCGAGGGAACGACGTTCACGCTGGATTTTCCATTGATCAGGAAGGCGACCCATGTCTGAAGTTGCAGTCATCCCGCGCCGCAGCGCACCGGAATCCGCGCCGCAAAGTGCGGGCCGGATCCTTATTGTTGATGACGAACTCGAGATTCGTGAATCGCTGGAGACTCTGCTGGCGCTCGAAGGCTACGACGTTACTGTTGCCGGGACCGGACAGGAAGGCTTGACCCAGATCGGAGACCACACCTTTGATGTAGTGTTGCTGGACCTGGCGCTGCCCGACAAGAACGGCATGGACGTTCTTGCCGAGATCCGGTCTCTGCACCCCGAGCAGGCGGTCATCATGATCACCGCCTATGGAACTGTCGAAAACGCGGTGCGGGCAATGCAATCGGGAGCGACAAATTTTGTCCAGAAGCCGTGGGACAACGAAAAACTGCTGGCCGATGTGCGCAGCGCAGTCGCTCGCCAGAAGGCGGAAGAAGAGAATGTTCAGCTGAAACGCGCTCTCAAGCAGCGCTACAACTTCGACAACATCGTCGGTAAGAGCGAGCCGATGCTGAAGATTTTTGATCTGGTTGCGCAGGTCGCTCCCAGCCGCTCGACTGTGTTGTTGCAGGGCGAAAGCGGAACGGGCAAAGAACTGATCGCGAAGGCGATTCACCTGAATTCTTCGCGGCGCGATCGGCCGTTTGTTCCTGTCAACTCTGGATCCACTCCACCCGACCTGCTGGAGTCGACGCTGTTCGGGCACGTGAAGGGCGCGTTCACGAGCGCGATCGCTTCGAAGAAAGGACTGTTCGAAGTCGCCGATCGCGGCACGCTCTTCCTCGACGAAATCGGCACCATGAGCATGGACACGCAGAGCAAGATTCTGCGCGTGCTGCAGGACCGTAAGTTTATGCACCTGGGTGGCGTGCAGGAAATCCAAGTGGATGTGCGCATCATCGCGGCCACCAATGTGGATTTGCGTCAGATGGTCCGCGAGGGGCGCTTTCGCGAAGATCTGTTCTATCGCCTCAACGTGATTACTGTCGACCTGCCCCCGTTGCGCCAGCGTCGTGAGGATATTCCGCTGCTGGTCGAACACTTTCTGAAGAAGTACTCCGAGGAAAACGACTTGTCGAAGCGGCATCTCAGCACCGAGGCGCTGCGCCCGCTGGTGAGCTACTCGTGGCCGGGTAATGTTCGTGAACTGGAGAATACGATCGAGCGCGCGGTCGTGCTGTCGTCCGACGCTTCCATCGGAATCGAGTTGCTCCCCGATCACATCGTGGGCCGCGGCAACTCGATTCCGGCTCTGGATTCAGCTTCGGGCGCCTCGCTATTTGGCATTATGGAGGACTGCGAGCGGCGGATCATCGTCGACATGCTGGAAAAATGCGGCTGGAACCAGACCGAAGCGGCCGAGCGGTTCCACGTGCCGCTCTCCACGCTCAATCAGAAAATCAAACGGCTGGCCATCGAGATCCGCAAGAAGAACGGTCACCGGGAGCAGAACGGGGTATCGGGCGATCGGGCCATCGGGTGAGGCACTCGTAATCGGGTCATCGGGCCATCCACACGCTATGCCGCAAATTGCGTACTTGTCATTTCGAAGGAAGCGAGGGATCTGCGGCTCCTCGGCAGCATCCATACAGATCCTCGCTCCTCCACCCCAGCGAGCACAAAACTGCTTGCCAGGGACCCGGGTCGCTCGGGATGACAAGATGTTGATCCTCACACGACTTCGTTCAATGGCCCGATTACGTGATAATGCTATAGTTCCCTGAGCGGAAGTTCCTGCTCACCCATGGCACTCGAACTCGAACTGATCTCGCCATTTGATGTCGCGAAAGACTTCGCCCTGTCGGTGCAGAAGTACACTCTGCTTTCGGCCCAATCGCTTGCCAACTTCTTCCGCCGGCCGCTCTACATGGGCGACATGCTGCAGCAAGCGGACCTGATTGGTGTGGGGTCGTTGCCCATCGTCATCCTTACGGGATTATCGGTCGGGGCTCTGTTGGCGCTCAACTCGGCGAGCACTTTGCAACGCTTCGGCGGGATCACTCTCATCGGTCAGCTTGTATCGCTCGGCATGGTCACCGAATTGGGCCCGCTCATTACGGGGTTGATGGTGGCTGGGCGGAATGCTTCCGGCATGGCAAGCGAAATCGGTTCCATGATCGTAACCGAGCAGATCGACGCCATGCGCGCGCTCGGCACCGATCCCAGCAAGAAACTGGTGACGCCGCGCGTTGGCGCCACCGTCTTCATGCTCTTTTTCCTGACCATCATTGCCGATCTTCTTGGCCTGTGCGGTGGCTGGGCAGTTTCGCATTTGCTGTTTGGGCTCGACTCGAACCAGTATTGGACCTCGGCCTGGCAGATCCTGGTTTTCCGCGACGTATTCACCGGACTGATCAAGCCGGTGCTGTTTGGGTTCATCATCGCAACCATCGGGTGCTATTACGGGATCTCGACTAGCGGCGGCACGCAGGGCGTGGGCCGCTCCACTACCCAGGCGGTGGTCGCTTCTTCGGTACTGATTCTCATCGTCGATTTCTTCGTCACCAAATTGATCTTCGCAGTTCTTGGGGTGCGGTAGGCGATGTCGGCTCCCACTCTGCCTCTGGACCAACCTGCGCCGGCGGCCGGCGATCGCTCCGGGTTTGCGCTCGAGTTCGAAAATGTTGCGATCGCGTTCGATGAAAAAGTTGT
>PLHN01000498.1:9439-9947 GCA_003139975.1 Acidobacteriaceae bacterium | reverse complement strand
GTGGTGGAGGACATCAAGGCGACGGTGTGGGTGCTGAACCGAGTGACGTTTACCGGTGCGGCGGTACTGCGGCGGGACAAGGCGGCGTACCGGTCGACCTGGATTGAGTTGGGGTAAGTATCGCGTGGGACAAGTTAGTTCGGAGAGCGAGGACAAACGTTAACCACGGGGTACGCGGGGTAACACGAGGGAAACAGGGATCGGTTGTAAAACAGCGACCGTGATCATACGGCACGTCAAATGGAGGAATGGAAATGGATGAAGAGATGGTGAAGCAGATGATGGCGGCGGCGGAAAGGCTGGCGGCTGCGAGTGAGACGCTGGATCGCGTTCTGGGGAAGCTGGATGCGCAGCAGGACATGCTGAACGCAAAGGTGGACCGGATCGTGGCTGCGGTGGAAGACAACTTAGTGCAGGCAGTGGACGGACAAACGGCGAACGCCAGCGCGGCGGACTTGCAAGGACGAGTCGCGGAGTTGGAAAAGTCGAATGCGGACCTGAAGGCGCA
>PLHN01000498.1:0-9425 GCA_003139975.1 Acidobacteriaceae bacterium | reverse complement strand
CCATCAGCCATCAGCCATCAGCCATCAGCCGTCAGCCGTCAGCCATCAGCCGTCAGCCATCAGTAAAGGCTCACGAGGTGGGCAGTACGGACGAGGGCGCGAGAGATCGCGCCTTTTGTTTTTTGAGCGTCGGGCGCGGGCAGGAATGGCCGCGCCACACAAGAGGACAACTTAACTTAGGAGAAGACATGAAAGCACAGTTTCTGGATTTGAATGCGGCAGCGGATTACCTAGGGCCGGGCGCGGTTGAAGTTGAACGGTATCAGACGGAGATCACGGACCTGGTGCGGAGACGCGGGGTGTTTGGGCAGCGGATCAAGCAGGTGCCAGCAACGGGGCATCCGTCGCGATTTTTCGAAGAGACGGCGATCGCTTCTCCGACGGCGGCGCAGGCGTTTGTCGATCCGCGAAACATCCAACCGACGTTGCAAGGTCCGACGCGGGTGGAACACAGCGTTCCACTGAAGGCGCTGGTTTCGCAGATCAACTACAACCTTTTTGACATGGAGGTGGGATCGCAGCAGAGCCAGTTCGCGTACTTGCAGGCCAAGGACCTGACGGACGCGGTCGAAGGGTTGCTGCGCACGCACGATGTGGCGCTGTGGAACGGCAATGACACGTCGCTGAACACGCCGACTACGGCTCAGTATTTCGGGGTGATTGGGCAGATTGAAGCGGGCGGCAACACGACCACGATTGCGACAACGGCAAGCATCGTGGACGGGTTAAAGAGCACGATCGCGCAGATGATGGCGAGTTCCTCTTTCGAGGTGCGGCCAACGGCGATTTATGCGAATCCGGTGCTGCTTGATCTGATCGACCGCGAAATGAAAACAGAGTTCAACGTGGTGCTGTCGACGACGGAGATCACGGCGGGACTGAGCGTGAAGACACTTAGCACGCAGGCCGGCGAGCTGCCGCTGATTCCGGAATGGGCGCTACCGTACACGGGGACACCGGGAAGCGGGAGTGCGGTGTTGCCGGCGTACATCGTGCAGGAAGACATGATCGAGTACCACTGGCTGACGGATGCGAATCCTCGCGTCTTCAAGCTGGGGTTGCCGAGTTCGCTGATGACGCAAAGCGTAGTGGTGAAATTCGGGGCGCCGGTGGTAAAGGGTGCGTCGTATGCGCATTACGAAGTGAAGGTGAACCGGTAGCTGTCAGCTATCAGCCATCAGCCATCAGCCGTCAGGAAAGGCAACTGGCCGACGGTTAACACATCCGAGTGTTCTCGGTTCCAAGTTTCCAGTGGCTGGTTCGCTGGGATGGGGACCGAGAACGAAGGATGTGTTTGGTAGGGGAGAGACGCGGCAAGCCGCGTCTCTATGTTGAAGACTGGGACGGATTATGAATTATCTCGATCCATCGGAGTACGTGACTTATGGGCTGGAGGCTACGACGGATGCGTCGTGGGTAACGGCAGCATCGGCGATTATTGATTCGCATTGTCGAAGGCCGACGCTGGCGGTGAATCAGTACACGGAGCGGTTGCGCTCGGGGGATCCGACGAGGCCTCTGCGGTTGACTTATCTGCCACTTACGGCGGCGGCGCCGTTGACCACACCGATCGTTTCGGCGCTGGCGCGATATGCGACACCGCGGCGTGGGGAGTGGTCGTATGACGAGATGGTGTGGGACGCGGCGGTGGTTTTCGGGATTCCAGGAACGTGGGCGGCATTGAACCCGGCGGATCTCGATGTATCTGCGGATATCGGAGAAGTCACGCTGCCGGTGAACGTGCTGTCGTGGACATTCAACGAAGTGGAAATTGAGTACACGGCGGGATTGGATCCGATTCCGGATGTGGTGAAAGTGGCGTGCGCACAGATTGTGAAGAATGCGCAGGCGACGCCGGCGCTGAACGTGAAGAAGGGCGTCGTGGACAAGATGCAGCTTTGGTACTTCTCCGATTCGCTGGTGGACGAGACCGTGGAGACACTACTGGCGCCGTATGTGGCGCAGAAAGTGGGATGACCATGACGGGGATTTCCGGAGGTGCAGCGGCGCGGGCGGCGGACGCCATGCTGCGGACGCTGGGGGGCACGCAGGTGATCCTGCTGTTTCCGGCGGCGGGCATGCCGGCGGACGCGGTGGCGGAGTTGGGGCTGGTGGATCCGGGAGTGGTGCAGGCCCCGATTTCGCCGGTGATTGTGCGGGAGTTGACGACGGAGAACAACGGTCCGCGGCGACGAATCGAGCTGGTAGTGGGACGGTCGGCGATGGCGGAGCAAGTAAGTCAGCGAAGCGTGGCGTCAGCGGATGTGCTGTTCGACACGGCGCTGGGGATTGTTTATGAAGGCGAGATGTTCCACATCGAAGGATATGTGGTGGAGCGGTTTGCGGGCGTGGCTTATTTATATCGGGTGCTGGGAGTGAGCTGAACCGCAATTGGCAATTGGCACTTAGCAATTGGCCTTTTGCTTACGTTGCGACTTAGCTTGGATGGCCGATGGAGTAGCCTCGGAGGCGGCACGGGTGAAGCCGTGGCCTAGCGAGAACCGATTTATGAAAATACGCTCCAGGGACCTTTTGATTTCGTAACCGTTTCGCACTTACAAAGCGGCTACTTCGCTCGGGATGACACGACTTACAGGACGGGGAAGAAGATATGCAGGCGGCGAAGGACAGTTTCTATATGGCACTACGGGCGCGGCTGGCGGGTTTGAATCCGGCTCGGACTGTGGTGATCGACGGCGTTACGGTGCCGGCGATTGTGGTCCGTGAAAACATGGAACCTCGGTTTAACGAAGCGCAGGCGGGAGTGTTTTACATCGATTTTGGGGAATTGCTGATTGCGGAAAGTACGCGGCCGATGCTGGGGTTGGACTGCTACATCTGGTATGGGAGCGAAGGGACGACGGGTGGATCGGGAGTGGACCGGGGGCGAGTTTTGGCGGAGATGGACGACGAACTGGTGAGAATTTGTATGCCTCCGCATACCGAGATGCTGGATTACAGCCAGACGCCAGCGGCAGATTGGGGATCGGGGATTTTCTGGACGATGCCGGAGTTGGGGACTGCACCGGGTGAAGCGCCGATCGCAAAGCAACAGCGGAGCGCCTGCGAGGGACGCGTGGCACGGTATGCGCAGTTGAGAATCTACTTTTTTCTGCCGGAGGCGGAGGCATGACGCGGGCGGGGTTGAGACCGATAGCGCGGCAGACGCGCGCATATTTTGCGCCGGTCGATCGAGTAAATGGGCCGACGGCGATTTTCGATCCATCGCAGAACGGGGGATTTCAGCTGGATGCACCGCCGGCACCGTGGATTGATTTGGGATGGATTGAAAACTTTCAGCGGACGAGCACATCGCAGATCGAGAGTATGGCGGGGGGTGCGGCGGGCGCGGTTGCAGGGCAGGCGCGGCACGCGCTTGGGGCGCGCGTGGATTTCGAGTTTCGAGACTGGGGCAAGTTGCAAATGGCGCTGGCGGGCGGCGCGGAGCACATGAATGTATTGGCCACGGACCCGAGTGCATCGCCGGCGGGGTCGGGCGGAGTTCCGCTGGCGGCGGTGGCGGTGCTGGCTGGCTCCACGGCAGAGGAATTGATTCTTGGTGCGGGGGCGTCTGCGGTCTTTGCGGCCGGTGACTTAGTGGCGTGCGACGTGGACTATGCGCAGCAAGTTGGGTATGTGGGAACAGGGATCGCGGCGGCGTACGTGAAGAACCCGGCGGACGTGCGACAGGATGCTAACTACGTGCGGCGAGTTACATTCAACGTTGGACGAGTCGCGCAGGTAACGGCAACGTCACTGGTGTTGGCGCAGGCACTGCCTGGGGGAGCACCAGCGGCAGGGGCCTCTGTGCAACAGGTTATCGCATTCGTGGATCGGGAGGGCGGGGCGTTTCTGCAGCAATGGTCGGGGCTTTTTGTGATGGAAGAGGAGTCGGGCGGCAGGGTGTGTTTTTTTTATCCGACATTGAGTCCGACTACCGCCAAACCGGCGTGGTTGCGGGAGAGCCTGGTGCAGATACAAACACCGATTGCGGAATTGACATTGCAGGCATCGTTTACGGCGCTGCCAACTATTGATGGGAACGATGGGGCGGTGGTGCTGTGTTATCGGAGTTACTTTCCGGCGAGCGGGGCGGAGATTTACTGAAGGCGGCGCCGAAGAATTCTGGACCCTCCTGATTGGAGACTGACACAAAGCATCAACCACAGGGTATACGGGGGTGCACGGTGCACGGAATCCCCAGTCAGGACCTTTCTTAGCACAACATGAAGCTACTGATTGACAATCTCGACGGTCTCGGCGCGCAGGACTATACGGCATGTTTGCGGCCAGAAAAGAACGCCAACCTTGTTCGCAAGTTGAACACACCGGCGGAACTGAAGATCAGCCTGGTGTCGGTGGGAACGGCTTTTGTCGCTCCGAAAACGGGCGCACGGGTCACATTGGCGCGGGCTGATGGCACGGATCTATTCACCGGATATGTTATGGCGATACCGTCATTCCGGTACTTGGGATGGACCGATTCTGGCGAGCGCTACGAGTATGACTTAGTTGCGCTTAGCGACGCGACGATGCTGGAATTGAAGCCGACGCCTCCGCATCCTCCGTTTGTGGCACGAACGGCTGGGAGCGCGTTGCAGCAATTGACGCAGGACATGCTTCCCGGCTGGTTTGATTTTTCGGGGGTCAATGTCGGAGACACGATTCCGTATTTCAGCGTCGATCCGGCGAAGAATTGGGCGGCGACGGCGGCGGAGATTGCCGTTCTGGCGCGAGGCAGTTATCGGGACGACGACGGGAAGTTATTCTTCGCTCCGTTAGGACGCAACACCCATGCGCTGGCGGAAAGCGATGCGACATTCTCCCCCAGTGATTTGCAGTTGCAGAGCATAAACCGCCTGGTAAATGACCTGACGGTGCTTGGGGCGCTGGAGCCGAGCGCGCACGTGAAGGACTATTTTGTCGGCGATGGAAAAACGGCGATCTTTTACCTGTCACAGATTCCGTTTACGCGGAAGAGCGAAATTCCGCTTTATAACCGCACGATCCTCGATGAAAAGTACACGGAGCTTGACCCTACGCACTGGACCGTAACTGGACAGCCGAGCGTTTTCACGGTCAGCGGGGGACAACTGAAAGTTGCCGGCGGAACGGGAGTGGACGGGCAAACCAGCTTGCAGTTTGTGGAGCAAGTGGAGTTGGGCGGGGCTACGGTTCTGGAGCACGGCGCTGTTTCGTTCGGGGCCGCGTCCGATGGCGTGATCGGCGGGCTTTATGCGGGGGCAGTATCGATCGGTTCGTGCGTGGCCGGTTTTCGAATTACTCCATCGGGCGCGAACTGCAGCATTCAGGCGCTGGTTAATGGGGCGCTGACAGGAGCTGCACTGGCAACACAACCGGGACATTACTACGTTTTCACGACGCAGTTGCATCCGAGCGAGATTTACCGGATGCAGCAGGTGTATCACTCGTCGGAGTATCCGAATGGAAGCCCTCGCGGTGGGGGCGGGGTTGCTTGCGATGTCCGAATCGTGTTGCAAGCGCAAGATATCGACCCCGCGAGCCCGGCCGCGCAAGTGGCGCCAGCAACCGTGCTGTATGACGGAGTGATCAGCAATGCTCCTGGGTTCTGCACTTATGCGCTGATTAGTACGGCGAACATGCAATGCTCGGTGGGATTTACGTATGTCTATCTGGCAACAGACGCAATTGTGCGAACTACCGTTCCGGGGGAAAGCCCAGAGACACAAACTACCGGATCTCTGCTAAAAGGAGGGCAGTGCAGGATCTCCAACACACCTTCGCTTGAGTTTTATCCCGAGGATGTGCCGGCTGCCAATGAAAGTATCGAGGTGACTTATCGCGGCCAGGGACACGCTATGGCTCGAGTATTGAACTCGGCAAGCATCGCGGCACACCAAAATGGAGCCGACAACGGAGTGCGTGGGGAAATGCGTCAGATTGCGGCGCCTCTGCCGCGGACATCGGCGGATTGCGAGATCGCGGCGCTGGCGTTGCTGGACGATGCGGGACAGGGGTGGAGCGGGGAATATCAGGCGTGGAGCGGGTTCATGCCGGGAGGGGCGGAGGACATTTATCCGGGCGATGGGCTGGCCGTGAATGTGCCTTCGCGCGCGGCGACGTTTTTGGGTATCGTGCGCGAGGTTGACGTGGTAGTGCTCGACATTGCCGGGGAGAATTTGCGCTACACACTGAAGTTTGTCGACGCAGGCGACCCGGCGCTTGGATTTGCATTCGAAAAGGCGCTGGTGAAAGAGGCGCAATTGCCTGAGCCTATCGATGCAAGCCAAGTCGGAAGCACTTATCTTGCGGACCTGACAAGTGCAGAGGTTACAAATGCCACTTCTACCACTGTCACCGTGGATACTGGTTGGACGCCGCCTGCGGGGTGGGGAGTCGAGGTACGTTACTCGGATGCTGGCTGGGGAACGAGTAACGCCGGCAATTTAATTGGACGATTTACCACTGGGAGCTTCACGCTGTCCAGGTATGTACGAGGACAGGATTACTTTTTGCGTAGTTACGACAATAGCTCACCGCCTAGGTATTCGCGTTACTCGACAGCGCTGCACGTTGACTTTCCTCTTGACTATTCGTATGAAACATAACAACGGCGACACGCTATGTCCTGCTGGTTGTTCCGGCAGCGTCTGCAAGATGAGCGGGGACTTTCAGCTCGAAGTACTGGAAAAACTGGGGCGGCTTGAGGCCAAGGTCGACATGATCGTGGGCAATGGTCAGCCGGGAAGAATGCGACTCGCCGAGGATCGTATTACGGCGCTGGAACGCAACGATATCAAGCGGAATGTGTACGACCGCATTGTGACGGCGGCGATTGCGTTCGCGGTGAGCGCACTCATCACGCTACACGATCATTTCCTGCCGAAGTAGCACGAATAAGTCCACAAGGAGAGCAGTTATGGATGCGATGCGGAAACCGCTGCGCGCAATGGGGCTTGTGCCTGGGGTGGTGAACAGCATCGAGGGATTGTTTGGACGGCACAGCGGGCGGGAGAAGAAAGAGTCTGCGATGGCGTTTGTGCTGGCGGCGCTTCACCTTAGGGAATCGGTGGAAAACGGTGAGGTGGTGGATGAAGAGAGGTTCAAGCAAGGGCTGTCGAAGATGATCGACGGCGCGGCGGAGTGTTTGAATGCGTCGGGTTGGGCACAGAAAGAACGGTAGAGCTGGAGTGAGCGACGGCAAACATTGAACCACGGGGAACACAAAGGCAGACAGGGGAAATCGAGGGCGCACTTTAGATATCACTTTTGAAAGAGCTTAGGGAACAATCATGAACTTGTTAAAGCAATACGGGCCTGTGGTGTGCACGCTGGCCGGGACGATTGGGGCGGCGATTCTTACGCCAGCATTCATTGCGGCGCATCCGGTGGCATTTGCGTGGGTTAATGCAGCAGCGCAGTTACTGCATGCGGTGCTGCCATCCATCTTCGAGACGAAAGAGAGTTGAGCATGAAAAGACGGACGACTGTAGTGCTGGCGGGGTTGGTGGCGATGCTGGGTTGTTCTCCGATTGAGAATCGGGCGCGAGATACAGCGGCGGCACTTTCCGGATCTATCATTGCTGCGCAAACCAAGTACCAGGCGAGCTGCGCCGCGAATGCAAATGAGGAAGTTTGTCAACTTATTAACCGTGGGGTGTCGGGGGAGAACGCCTTGATCACCGCAGTCGAGACTTACTGCGGGTGGACGCCTACGCTGGCGCCGCCAGACGCGACGGCGGCGTGCGTGCCAGTGAAATCCATGCAGGCAGGGCTGGAGACGGCGATCACGAATGCTGCCGCGTTGACATTGGAAATTAAAGGAGCAATCTAATGGGTGCGGCAACTTTGATTAGTCTGGTTCTTACGCTGCTTCAGTCGATTCTTGCTTCGGCGAAGGTTGGGGGAGTTGCTCCTAACATCATTGCTAACATTGAAGCGGCAGCCGCGAGCCTGCTGGCGGTGCAGGGGACACCGGTTACGTTTGCGCAGCTGGAAGGCTTGCGGGTGACGACGAAGTGGTGAGCGAGCTTTCAGCCATCAGCCGTCAGCCATCAGGTTGCGGGACTGATGGCTGACTCATTGATCACACTTAGCGCTTACCCGACTTCTTCGCTCCAGCTCTCTAACGTCTTTTTAACCAGGGCCATGAACTGGTCGGCTACGGCGCCGTCGACGAGGCGGTGATCGTAACCTAGAGTTAGATGGACTACGGAACGGATGGCGATGGAATCGTTGCCATCCTTGTCAGTTACGACCATCGGCTGCTTAGTTATGCCGCCTACGCCCATGATGGCGACGTTGGGCTGGTTGATGATGGGCAAGCCGAAGACGGCGCCGAACTGACCGGGATTAGTGATGGTGAAGGTCGCGCCTTCGACGTCGGCGGGCGTGAGTTTCTTGGAGCGGGCGCGCTCACCGAGATCGGTGATGCCGCGCTGGAGACCGAGGAAGTTGAGCTCGTCGGCATTTTTGAGGACGGGGACGATGAGACCCCACTCGAGCGCGACAGCGATGCCGGCGTTGACGTGCTTGTGATAGCGGATGCTATCGCCTTCAAGGGACGCGTTGGCGATGGGGAACTGCTGGAGAGCGATGATGGCGGCGCGCACGAAAAACGGCATGAAAGTTAGGCGCGCGCCATAGCGCTGTTCGAAACCACCCTTGAGTTTGTTGCGCAGGTTGACGATACGCGTCATGTCGATTTCGAACATGCAGTGCACATGGGCGCTGGTGCGGCGCGACTCGATCATGCGCTGGGCGATAATCTTGCGCATCTGCGACAGGGGGACCAAGTCGCCGGGAATGACAGCGGGGGCGGGCGCTCGCGAAACAGCTGGCGAGGTTGGCTCGGCAGGACGGGCAGGAATGCCCGTCCCCACACGGTGCTCGACGAAATCGAGGACATCCTGCTTGGTGACGCGGCCGCCGGTACCGGTGCCGTGAATCTTTGCGAGATCGACATTATGTTCGCGGGCTAACTTGCGCACGAGCGGGGATGAGCGAACGTCGGAGTCTTCGTCTTCCTCGTGGGCGGAAGCGGGGGGAGCCGGGGGCGCTTGTGGAGGCGCGGAGCTGGCCGGAGAGGCGGGCGAGGGTCCCTTCGACTCACGCTCAGGGCTCGTCCGCGGCACATTGGGGACGGGCGGTGCGGCGGCTTTTGCCGGAGGGGCAACTGACGCCGAAGAACCATTGCCTTCACCGATTACGCCGACGACGGTGTTGACCTGGACGGTGTTGCCTTCGGAAACCTTGATTTCCTGAAGGACGCCGGTGGCGGGGGCAGGGATTTCGGCATCGACCTTGTCGGTGGAAATTTCAAAGAGCGGCTCGTCGCGCTGGACCTTGTCACCGGGCTTTTTGAGCCATTTGGTGATGGTTCCTTCAAAAATGGATTCGCCCATCTGGGGCATGACTACATCAGTCGGCATAGTTCCCTTTCC
>PLHN01000434.1 GCA_003139975.1 Acidobacteriaceae bacterium | reverse complement strand
ATCCGCCTGGTGATGGAAGGCCACCTGCGCGGCATCATCGGACAGCTCACCGTCGAAGAGATCGTGAAGCAGCCCGAAATGGTGGGCGACCGCATGCGCTCTACTTGCGCCGACGACATGAACAAGATGGGCCTGGAAGTAATTTCCTTCACCATCAAAGAAGTCCGCGACAAGAACGAATACATCACGAACATGGGCAAGCCCGATGTCGCCCGCATCAAGCGCGACGCCGACGTAGCCACCGCCGAAGCCGAGCGCGATACCGCCATCAAGCGCGCCATGGCAACGCGCGAAGCCGCGGTTGCCAAAGCCCAAGCCGATCAGGAACGCGTGCTCGCCGAGACGCTCTCCCAGGCCAAGCAGGCCGAATCCACACGTGACCTTGAGATCAAGAAAGCACAGTATCTCGAAGTCACGAAGAAGCAGCAAGCACAGGCCGACAAGGCGTATGACATTCAAACCGCCATCATGCAACAGCAGGTGACGACCGAAACCGTGCGCGTGCAGCAAGTCGAAAAAGAAGGACAGGTCAAAGTCCAGGAAGCGGAAATCAACCGCCGCGAAAAAGAGCTGATCGCAACCGTGCTGAAGCAGGCCGAGATCGAGCGTCAGCGCATCGAAACCCTCGCCAACGCCGAAAAGGCGCGCCTGATGGCCGAAGCCGAGGGCCAGGCGTCTTCGATCCGCCAGCAAGGCGAAGCCGAAGCCGAGATCATTTTCAAGAAGGGAGAAGCCGAAGCCAAAGCAATGAACGTAAAAGCCGAGGCCTATCAGGAATACAACCAGGCGGCCGTGATCGACAAATTATTCGCGAGCATGCCGGAAATAGTAAAAGCCCTGGCTGCGCCGCTCGCAAACGTGGACAAGATCACCATCGTCTCCACCGGCAACGGCGACGCCGCTGGCATGAACAAAATCACTGGCGACATCACCAAGATGGCCGCGCAAGTCCCGGCCCTCTTCGAAACCTTGAGCGGCATGCCGCTAGGCGAATTGTTAGGCAAAGTCCGCCAGATCGGCGACAAGTCGCCCAAACCGCAGGATCCGGGGACCGGTGCGAAGTAGTAAGGAAAGCTGGTTGCCCCATCCTTGCGCGCTTTTTGCGCAAGGGTGGGATTTCCCATCAGTTTCTATTTGGGGAATTGTGGGTCGGGAATTTTGGGTGGTGCAGCGCTTCAGCGCTGCGATAACCAAGGTGTTGCAGGACGGCTTTAGCCGCTGAGGTGAACGACGATCGACGATTTCAGGAGGTCCCCGTGCAAGACGAAGTACATCACGCAAGATCGCTAGGCCTGTCCGTAGCCCTCGGAGGCGCCATGGGCGCCGCCATCGGCGCGGCCACCGGTCACATGGGCATCTGGGTCGCCGCCGGAATCGCAGTCTACATCGCGATCACAATCGTCGGCGGCGCCTGGAAGGCAAATCGCAATTAAAGGGAGATCACCGTCAACGGTGGACGGCACGAAATCCCGAACGACCAACGACGAGAGGTGCTATATGCCATTACTGGAGCGCGTTTCCACATTAGTTCGTGCGAATCTCAACGACCTGATCGATCAGGCCGAGGACCCGGAAAAGATGATCAAGCAGGTTATTCTCGACATGCAGAACCAGCTTCTGCAGGTCAAGACGCAAGTCGCCATCGCCATCGCCGACCAGCACCTGCTCGAAAAAAAGAAACAGGAGAACGACGACAAAGTGCAGGAATGGATGCGCAAAGCCGAGTTCGCCGTCGACAAGAAGCAGGACGACCTGGCCCGCGCCGCCCTGCTCCGCGTGGAAAGCTATCGCGAAATGAGCGCCGGCTTCACCGAGCAGGTCGAGGATCAAAAAGCGCAGGTGGAGAACCTGAAGTCCGCCTTGCGCAAGCTGGAGCAAAAGCTAGCCGAGGCGAACACGAAAGCCGATCTCCTGATCGCGCAGCACCGCCGTGCCCGTGCCGCCAGCAAAGCCACCGACGCGCACTCCGGCATGAGCGCGAACTCCAAATCGCAGACCTTCGACCGCATGAAGAAAAAAGTCGCCCGCGAAGAAGCCGTAGGCCAAGCCAAAGCCGAACTCTTAGCCGACGACGTAGAAGACCGCCTGGCCGCGCTAGAAAAAGAAGACCGCATCGAGCACCTGCTGACGGAGTTGAAGGCAAAGCGGGGCGCGTAGGCGCCGCGTTGTTGCCGTTGTAGCGCCGGCGTCCCGCCGGCTGTCGCGGGGGCATCTTGCCCCCGCCCACAACAGGAGAGAAGGAGCGCAATGACTACTCGAATCAGAACGATCCTCGCCAGCGCAGCCTTATTGGTAACTTTGTTCGCATGCTCGCTGAAAACCGCTCATGCTCAGCCAAAGCCCGAGCAACTCGCCCAGCAATCCGCCGAAAGCTGGCTCGCGCTCGTCGACTCCGGCAAATACGCCGAGAGCTGGCAGCAAGCTGCATCCATGTTCAAAGCTCACGTCACCAAAGACCAGTGGCAGAGCATGGTAGGATCTGTCCGCGATCCACTTGGCAAGAACACATCGCGCAAGCTGAAGAGCGCCAAATATACGACTTCCCTGCCCGGCGCTCCCGACGGCCAGTACGTCGTCATTCAATACGACTCCAGCTTCGAGCACAAGCAGTCCGCCATCGAAACCATCACGCCCATGCTCGACAAGGATGGCCAGTGGCGCGTCTCTGGCTACTTCATCAAATGAAAAGGTGCGGCCAAGGCAGAACCGTCGGATGATTCCTGAAAGACATCACGGCCGGAAGTCGTAGGCTGGTTGCGCCCCTCGCTGAACAAGGAGTTCGTATTGAACCCGTCCATCTGGGCAAACCATTCTGCCGGATTGAAAGTTATCGGGTCCATAATCGCTGTGTTTTACTAGTATAAGTCGGGCGGCAAATCCCTCGTCACGCCGTCGAGGTTTACGTTCGGAGAGGCACCCATGCGCAAGCTCTTCCATTTCGACTCGCCCGCCGACCCTTACGTCGCCGATGCCGCCGTGCTCTGCTGTTTCGATCGTCGCATCGCCACCGCCGTTCGGAAGTTTCTAAAGAAGCAAGGCATCGAGCGCGCGGACATGATCGTCGTCGCCGGCGGCGCCAAAACCCTCGCTTCCCCGCGCAACGATTTCGAGCAGGATTTCATCCTCGAGCAGGTCCGCATGTCGATCCGCCTGCACCAAACCAAACGCGTTCTCGTAATGAGCCATTCCGATTGCGCCACCTACGGCGGCCTGGCCCACTACAAAGGAGACCGCGCCGCCGAAGCCGAGCATCACCGCACCGAACTCGTGCGCGCCGCGGAATTGCTGGCCAAGAACTTTCCCGGCATTTCAATCGAGCCCTATTTTGTGACGTTTGATGGAATCTGGGAATTGCGCGCCGCGGACAATGGGAAACTGACCTTAGAACCCGCAAAGCGGCTGCGGGTTGTCTCGAAGTAACGCGCTTCTCCGTCATTTTTGTTAGCAACTCTTCGCGAACCTCCGGGTTTGTTCCCTGCAACGGCTGATCTTCAGAAACTCGCTCAGGCGAAGCGCGCCTGAGTACAACGAAGCTCTGTTGATTGAACCGGAGATTCACAGGAGAGATTCATGAAGCAAATCGGAATAGTAGCGACCCTAGTCTTCGCGCTCGTCACGGGAGGCTGCGGCATGGGCCACGACGGCGGCAATATTAACGGAAATTGGACAGCCACGTTAATGAACACCACGGGAACGCCGGCCTTCGCGTTCGCCACATCTTTCACACAGAGCAGCGGATCGGACTTGAACGTGGTGAACTTCACGTTCAACACTCCGGGCACGTGCTTCGAATCGCAGCAGACGACCGAAACCGGATCGTTCTCACTCTCCGGAAACTTCAACGGTCAGGTGTCGGGCAGCTTTGCAATGACGATCAAGACCACGGGCGCGACCGATGACATTCTCACGCTTCAAGGCACCGTGCAAAACGGCAAAATCACCGGCACGTGGACGCTCACGGGCAGCACCTCATGCACCGGCAACGGCAGCTTCACCATGACGCCGGCCTAGGTCGGCCGCGGTCTAGAAGAGATCGTGAGCGTTTGAAAGGCGGGACCGGAAACCGCGTGGCGCTGCGCTCCAGCGTCACGCGGAAGCTTTGTCAATCAGCGGCAACGGCTTCTCCAGCGGCAGCGGTTTTTCCTGAGGCTGCGCGGCATCAAGCTCCAGTTGCTCCTGCCCGCTCAGCGCGGTGACTTTGCCGCGATAAGTCTTCAGATGCCGCTGCGCGGTCTCAAACGCTTCCTGCGCCTTGTTCAGATTCTTGCCCACGTTCTCGAACTGGTTCTGGAAAAAGTCGAACGACTTCTGCGCCTTCGCCAGCTCCGCGCGGCTCTTTTCAAAGCGGCTCGCGACTTCGTACCACTTGTGCACCAGCGCAATCGTGTGCAGCGTCATCAGCAGGGTGTTCGGCGAAACCGGAAACACATGTTGCTGGTTCATCCAATCTCCCAACTCCCGGTTCCGGATCACTTCCATATAAAGCTTCTCGCTCGGCAAATACATCAGCGCAATTTCGGTCGTGCCGTTCTCCGGTTGAATGTATTGCTGAATGCGCTTGGCCTCAGCCTTCATCACGCGCACCAGCGCCACCCGCGCCTCCGCGATCTCCGCCTCATTGCCGTCCCCAAATAGCGCCAGCACTTGCTCGCGCGGAAACTTCGCATCAATCGGCAGCTTGCGGTCGGGAAAGTAAATCACCGCATCCGCGCGCCCACCACCCTCGCCCGGCGACGCTTGAAGCGCAAACATATGCGCCGGCAGAAAATCCGACAACAGCCGCTCCAGGCTAGCCTCGCCGAACTGCCCGCGCAGATGTGGCAGCTTCAGCAGATTATTCAGATCGTTGATCGAGTGCCCCAGCGCCCCTACTTCGCGCAGTTGCTCTTCCGCCGCTTTCAAATGCTGCTGCACTTTTTCAAACTGCGCAAAGCCTTCCTTGATGTTCTGATCGAGTTTCGTCTGCACCTGTTCGGTAATCGCCATCAGCTTGGCATCCACGCGGTCGCGAATCCCGTCGAGGCTCTGCGCCGTCTGCTGATTCAGGCCCTGAAACTCCACCTTGAGTTCTTGGGTTGTAAGTAGTAAAGATCGGGTCAACTCGCCGCGCCCGTCGGCCAGACTCCGGTTCTGCTCGTCCCGCCCGGCCTTCAGTTGCTCCTCGACTGAACTGCGAATCTCTGAAAACCCTTGCTGGATGCGGTCTGTCACCTGCTGTCGCAGGTCCCCTTTAGTCTGCTCCAACCTACTGGCCATGTCGGCAGTGCTGATACTGATCTTCTGGCCCAGTTCGCTATTGAACCTTTCGAGTGCCCCCGCAACTTCCGCCTTTACATCNNAACCCAAGCAGGACAAGGGTTCCCACCAGCACGGTAACCAGTAATACGGTCTCCATAGTAAGTAGCTAGGGTGAATTCTAGAAGCTAGCGTGGGACTTGGAAAGCGGAACTTTCAAGGGGCCTGGAATCCAAGCACACGCGATGAAGTGGCTGATTGCGACGCTCGTAGTGTTAACGGCGATGTCAGGCTCGAGCTTCGCAGCCAGCCCTTCCGCAGAAGCCGCACCCNNCTCCCCCAACTTAAGCACAGCGGCCTCCGACGAAGACACCGCCGCCGAAACAGCCCTCCTCGAATCTGTGAATCGAAGCCGCAAGCAAGCCGGCGTAGCGCCGGTGCGGATGGAAGAAAGCCTGCGTCAAGCTGCCCGCTTTCACGCCCGCCGCATGGTCGCCACGCGGCAACTCGAACATCAATTTCCCGGCGAGCCCTCCCTGCTGCAACGAATTGCCGACGTGAGTTCCCTTCCCCTCGACCGTGCCGGTGAAAACATCGCCAATGCGGGCTGCCCGGACGACGCCCATGACCTGCTCATGCACTCGCCGCACCATCGCGACAATATTCTCGATCCTCACTTCAACGTAGCGGGAATCGTTGCTATCTGGAGCCACGGTCGCCTCTACGTCGTGCAGGATTTCGGCCACGCCATGCCATCGTATTCGGCGCACGAAACCGCGCGGAGCGTAGGCGAAGCCCTCAACCAAGTGCGCGCAAGCAACGGCTTGTCCGAGCTAGCGCCATTCTCACCGCCCCACCTCGACGAGGCCGCCTGCGCCCTCGCGAAAGAGAATCGTCCCAACGCAAGAATGGTTGCCGCCTCCTATACCAATCGAAAGGTGATCACCTACACGCAGAGCACCCCCGACGTCTTGCCGCCCGCAGCTTCGGACGTTCTGGAAAATCCCAACCTCCGCCATTTCGCCGTAGGCTCCTGCTACGCCCGCAACGCCGCCTATCCCACAGGAATTTACTGGGTCGCGATTCTGCTGTATTAAGCTGCGAGCTTTGAGCCGTGAGCTTCGAGCAACCCTAAGGTGTCGATGTCATGCTGAGTGGAGCAGGTAGGTCGTAGCTCATAGCTCATAGCTCGTAGACTCGCGTTCCTGTGCTACTCTTCCCCCATCTGGCCCGCCCGTATGCAACAAGCCTCGCGAATCCGCGTCGGCACCGCCGGCTGGTCCTACAAAGATTGGGACGGCATCCTCTACCCGCCCGAAGTCACGCGCAAGAAAACCCATCCCGTCGAATACCTCGCCCGCTTTTTCGACGTCATCGAAATCAACACATCCTTCTACGGACACATCCGCCCCGAACTCGGCCGCCTCTGGTCGCGCAAAGCCAAGGCCGTCAATCCCAATTTCGTTTTCACCGCCAAGCTCCATCGCTCCTTCACGCACTCCCCGCTCGCCGTCATGGAGCCCACCTCCGCCGCCAGCATCCGCCCCAACGAGCAAGATGAGCGCCAAGCCCGCGAGGGCCTGGAATCGCTAGCCGCCGAAGGCATGCTGGGCGCGCTCCTGATCCAGTTTCCCATCTCCTTCAAAAACACCAGCCTGAACCGCGAATATCTGGAACAGCTTCTCCGCCAGTTCATCGAATATCCGCGGGTGGTCGAAGTCCGCCACGAAAGCTGGAACCAGCCCGAAACCCTCGCCCAATTCCTGCGCCACAACGTAGGCTTCTGCAACATCGATCAGCCGCTGATCGGGCGCTCGCTAGCGCCCACCGAGTACGTTACGTCCAGCGTAGGCTACGTCCGCCTCCACGGCCGCAACTACGAGCAGTGGTTCGAAAGCGACAACCGCGACGACCGCTACAACTATCTCTACAAGCCGGCGGAACTCGAGAAGTGGAAAGAGAAAATCGAGATCATCGCGCAGAAGGCGCAATCGACTTTTGTGATTGCGAACAATCACTACAACGCGAAAGCTCCGGTCAATGCGCTGGAGCTGCGCCACATGCTGGAAGGAAGAAAAGTCCGCGCCCCAGAGACGCTGGTCAGGCACTATCCCGAATTAAAGCCGATCTCCGAAACCGAAGACGCAACTGGGAACTATTCCCTGCTAGCGTGAATCCGACGTTGCCCAGCGTTCGGCTTCTCACGGTGACGGCGGCGGTGGAGGCGGTGGCGGCGGTAACTGCCGCCAAGAGGTCAGCTCTTCGGGCGGAATTACGGAAGCTTGAAAGTGTATCCAGAGAAGTAGTGCAATAAAAATGAGCAGAACAATGCCCGCAGCACGCCCTACGAGCCTGGCGGAGGGCCTGTGAATCGAGACCCATCTTTCTAGCGTGTGCGGACTCAAGGTGGCCACAAGTCTCCATGCGAAATAGCAAAATAAGGCCACACCCCAGATGAGGCCGAATGGCCCTATTTGCCGATAGGGTCGATCCGCGCTGCTGAGGGTGGAATAAAACGTTCCAAGGGCTACAACTCCGACAGCGAAGACGCATCCTATTGCCTGTCGAGCAATAGTCATCGATTTTGAGCGCTGGCCGCTGCCCAGGCGACCGCGCATACGATCTAGCATCGCGCCTAGCCAGTACCACAGGGCACCGATGGCCAGTAAAAAAGAGGCTGTCTTGCGCTGACAACCAGATGAAAGGCTCGCGACGATAAAAGACGCGGTTGTCGGACCAACTTGCGAATCGGACAGGATAAGCCGCCGTCAGAGCTGGAAAATTGAGAGCGTACGATATCCGGAGAAGCGGCGGCGGCCAAGTTGCGCGGCGACCTACCCCAGTGCAATCGCCGATGAGGTGCGGGCGAGCTTTCCACTCGGACGGCGCGTAGACAAGGGCGGCAGTTGCCAATGCGATCTGCAGTAGCGGCAAAGCCCAGCGCCAAGAGAAGGTCCTCATGGCGATATTAGACACCGCTGCAACTCTTGGTGGGGGTTACGGCAGTCACAATGGGCCGATGTCGATACCGTAGCTCAACCGTTAAGAAATCGCCTCTCTGGCAAGGGCAAGGCCGTCAGTGACGTTAACAGGCGCTACCGCTCAAAACCTGGCCCAACGAGCCACATCCTGTGGTTCCCACGCCCGCCGTAGTTTAAGATTCCCTGTCGACACCACAACCCAATGCTCACCCGCATAGCGACCGCCGTAGTCCTAATCCCCCTGGTTCTTCTCCTGGTCCTGAAAGCGCCCGCCTATCTGCTCGTCGTAGTCAGCGCCGCCGTAGCGCTTCTCGCCATCGCCGAGTTCCTGAAGCTCACCACCCACTACGCCGTCCAGCCGCTTTCGTCCCTCACCTACGCCTACGTAGCAATCTTCTTCGTCTTCGAAATCGTCGCGACCTCGAACCGCACGCCGCTAGTTGAAACCACCGCCACCATCTACGGCATCGCGTTAGCCGCCGCGCTCGCGCCGTTCATCTTCTTAACCGCCGCCATGCGCCGCCCGCAAATGAGCACCGGCTATCCCGCCGCCGCCGTATCCGTCTTCGCCTTCGCCTATATCGCCATTCCCACGGCCCTGCTCGTAGAAATCCGCCGCCAGCCCGCCGGAGCGATCTGGGTTATCTACACCCTGCTCGCCGTCTGGGCCGGAGACATCTTCGCTTACTTCGTCGGCAAATCCCTGGGCCGCCACCGCATGTCGCCCAACGTCAGCCCGAAGAAAACCTGGGAAGGCGCAATCGCCTCAGTCGCCGCCAGCGTGATCATCGGCACCCTCTGGATGCAGCACGCCCCCGCCATCAGCGCCGCGCTGCTGCGACTCGGCCTCATCGAGCGCCGCGACGGCATATTCGGCCTAGAGCAGCCTCAGCTCTGGCCCATCATCCTGCTATCCGCCGCCGTCAACATAGCCGCGCAGCTCGGCGACCTGGTCGAGTCCCTGATCAAGCGCGGCGCCGGAGTCAAAGATTCCGGCTCCATCCTCCCCGGCCACGGAGGCATGCTCGACCGCATCGACGCCATGCTCTTCGCCGTCCCCGTAGTCTGGGCCTTTCGCGCCTGGCAGCTGATGCAGTAGCACGTCAGCGCCTCCTCGATAGCAACCTCCTGCAAGGTTCACGAACCAACGTCTCATTTAGGAAACGGTCGTCTATACTGTCTCGACCTAACTTCCAAAGGAGACCGAATATGCTACGTAGTGCTTCGTCGTTTTTGTGTCTGGTCCTCGCCGTGTTGGCCGTCGGCTGTTCGAACGCTCCCACCCCACCACCTCCCGACACACGCGCCGCCGATGTGCAAGCGATCAAGGACGTCGAGGCAGCATGGGTCAAAGACGCTAATTCCAAGGATGCCGACAAGTGGGCCAGCTACTTTACCGAAGATGGCAGCGGGCTTTACCCCGGGGCCGCGACCCTGAACGGCAAGGCAGCCATCAAGGCGGCGATGGTGCCGTACATGAGTGACCCCAATTTTTCGCTGACTTTCCAGTCCACGCGGGCGATGGCCTCTAAGAGTGGTGACATGGTCTATTCGCAAGGCACCTACACTATGACCATAACCGATCCAAAAACCAAAAAGCCCATGACCGACCACGGAAAGTATCTGACCGTGTATACCAAGCAGGCCGACGGAAGCTGGAAAGCCGTTGCCGATACCTTCAACTCTGACTCGCCCATGTAAGCATTCACATTGGACGGATTCCCCACTCAAGCCCGGGTTTGGCTTGAGTGGGGGCTTAGCGCCCGAAGAACGGCCGCGCCACCCGGCCGCTCTCAGTTCTCAGGAAAATCGGAACCGTTCTGTCAAGCCACTCTCTCGCCTTCTTTGGAGCTCCATTCCCCGCATAGCCAGCACTCTCGTGCGCACAAGGTCGTACCGCTGTGGTCGGCGGATTGCTTGCATGTGTTTGCTGGAAGGCTAGTTTCTTAGGATCGTCTAATGCTGGCGAAAGCCATCGACTCTGCTCCAACAAGTTCTTGCGATCCAAGGATTCATGCCGGGATCAGCACGCCGCCCCGGCGGCAAGGATGACGACTTATTACCGAGGCTACGGACCCCGCGACTTAGGACGCAGACCCGAAGACTCGGACGATGGAGATGCGCAATGTCGACTCAGCAACTGAAGGTCGCGACCAAACGTGGGATTCCGAAATGCCCAACGGGAATTGCTGGATTGGACCAGATTACCGAAGGCGGTCTGCCGAAGGGGAGAACGACGCTTTTGTGCGGCACGGCGGGCTGCGGCAAGACGGTTCTGGCGATGGAGTTTCTGGCGCGCGGAGCGACCGAGTTCAACGAGCCGGGCGTGTTCCTGGCGTTTGAGGAGACGGACAAGGAACTGAGCCAGAACGTCGCCTCCATGGGCTTCGACCTTCCCGCTCTGTCTGCCCGCAAGAAACTGGCCGTGGACTATGTGCGGGTCGAGCGCAGTGAAATCGAAGAAACCGGAGAGTACGACCTGGAGGGGCTTTTTATCCGCCTCGGCAACGCGATCAATGCCATCGGCGCCAAACGCGTGGTTCTGGACACGATCGAAGCCCTGTTCTCCGGGTTCACCGACACCAACATTCTGCGCGCGGAACTGCGGCGGCTGTTCCAGTGGCTGAAGTCCCGCGGGGTCACCGCGGTCATCACCGCCGAGAGCGGCGACGGGAAACTGACTCGTGCCGGGATCGAAGAGTACGTGGCCGACTGCGTGATTCTGCTCGATCATCGGGTCGAGGACCAGACTTCGATCCGGCGGCTGCGCGTGATCAAGTACCGGGGCACGCTGCACGGGACCAGCGAATATCCCTTCCTGATTGCAGAGACCGGCCTTTCGGTTCTTCCCCTCAGTTCCTTGAAACTGGAGCATAAGGCATCCACGCAAAAAATTTCGAGCGGCGTTCCACGGCTGGACGCGATGCTCGGCGGAAAAGGCTTCTACCGCGGGATGAGCATCCTGGTCTCGGGCGGCGCGGGCACCGGCAAGAGCAGTCTGGCAGCCCACTTTGTCCAGGCGGCGTGCAAGCGCGGCGAGCGGGCTCTCTACATGGCTTCCGAACAATCCACCGATGAAGTACTGCGCAACATGCTCTCCATCGGGATCGATCTTGAGCCCTGGCTGCGGCGCGGTCTGCTGCAGTTTTACGCGGCCCGGCCCGGCACCTTCGGACTGGAAAAACACCTGGTCACAATTCACGACATCACCACCACCTTTGACCCGAAGGTCGTGGTCATCGATCCGATCACAAACTTCGCCGCGGTGGGCACCCATTCGGAAGTGAAATCCATGGTGACGCGTCTGATCGACATGCTGAAGGGCCGGCAGATTACCGCCATGTTCACCAGCCTCACTCCGGGTGACAGCTCGGCGGAACTGAGCGAAGTCGGGGTTTCATCGCAAATGGATGCGTGGCTGCTGTTGCGCAACCTGGAATACAACGGCGAGCGCAACCGCGGACTGTACGTGCTCAAGTCGCGCGGCATGGCGCACTCCAACCAGATTCGCGAATTCGTCCTTACCAACCACGGAGTCCAGTTGCTCGATGTCTACATCGGGCCTTCGGGATTCCTCACCGGTTCCGCGCGCGTGGCGCAGGAAGCCCGGGAGAGGGCGGAAGCCGAGGAGCGAAAAGAGCAGTTACGGCACAAGAGCTTCGAGCTGAAACAAAGGCACCAGCAACTGGAAGCGCAGATTGCCAAGATGCGTTCCGAATTCGCGTGCGAGGAGCAGAGCCTGTTGCGCGCCGCCAAGCAGATGGAATCGCGGGAGAACCAAATCGCCCTGGATCGCGTGCAGATGGGTCATGCCCGCCAAGCGGACAGCATCCCGGCGCACAGCAACGGCCACGCCTGAAAGCGCGGCGAGCGTCGGAAAAACGGAAGCGACTGGGCAGGACGGAAGCGGCAAGAAGAGGAGCCACGGAATGAATCGGAAAACGGCGAAACAAGACGGGAAGAAAAAAGGGCAGAAAGCGGCCGGGGAAATGTGGAATCTGCGCCTTTACATCGCGGGAGAGACCGCACGATCCATTGCAGCTCTGCGCAATCTGCAGAAAATATGCGACGAGCATCTGCCGGGAAAGTACCACACCGAGGTGATCGATCTTCTCGAAAGCCCCCAGTTGGCGGCCGGAGACCAGATTCTGGCGGTGCCCACGCTGGTGCGGATGCTCCCCCCTCCCCTTAAAAAGATCATTGGAGACCTGTCGAACACGGAACGAGTGCTGGTGGGGCTCGATGTGGTTCCGCGGTAGATTTCGCCCGGGCGCGGCGGAACGGCGAGGCGTAACCAGATGCGCGCCCACTCGCGTTCGAAAATCGCCTTTCCATTAAAGGGAAGAAGCTGTGGCGTCTCCATCCATGAAGAGCCAATGCGGACGGAACCTGCGAGCGGAACTGGAGCACACCCAGGCTCGCCTAGCCGAACTGGAAGCGACCATGAACGCCATCTACCGCGGCGAGGTGGATGCGCTCGCCGTCGGTGGTCCCCAGGGCAGCCGAATCTTCACGCTGCAGAATCCGGAAGAGCCTTATCGCATCCTCGCCGAGCGGATGAGCGAAGGCGTCGCCACGCTCTCGGCGGAGGGCACGATTCTGTTCTGCAACCAAAGACTGGCCAAAATGACAGGTCTGCCTCCCGAGCGGATGCTGGGCGCGCCCTTCGTCTCAAAGCTGTGCGAAGAGGATCGAGCCGGCTTTCCGGGGTTGGTGCAACTGGCATTGCAGCATAATGTGCGTTCCGAAGGACATCTGCTGCAGGAAAATGAGAGCGTGCTGCCCGTGCAGTTGTCGCTCAGCCGCATCCTTCTCCAGGAATCCGGGGAAGGAATCTGTCTGGTAGCGACCGATCTGAGCGAACGGGTGCGGGCCGAGGAAGAACTGAGGCTCAGCCGGGAGCGGCAGCTCCGCCTGAAAGACGAACTGCTCTCCCACGTTTCCCACGAATTGCGCACGCCCCTCGCCTGTATCCATCAGTTTACGACCATCTTGCTGGATGGCATCTCGGGGGAGCTTACCGCCGACCAAAGCGGTGTCCTCGAAATCATCCTGAAGAGCGCGAATCAGCTCCGAACGATGATTGACGACTTGCTCGAGACCGCTCGCATTGAGGCAGGAAAAGTAAAGGTCGCGCGCTCTTGTGTCGTGTTACAGGACGCGGTTCGGGAAGCAATCCAAATGCTGCGCGGGACCGCCGCCGAGAAAGGGATCGATCTTGAACGCGAAGGGCACAGCGAACTCCTGGTCTATGCGGACCCTCGTCGGGTATTGCAGATTCTGCTGAACCTGATCGGCAACGCCCTCAAGTTCACGCCGGCCGGGGGACACGTAGAGGTGAAATATGGAGTCGCGC
Source organism: Acidobacteriaceae bacterium (assembly GCA_003139975.1). Classification (GTDB taxonomy): domain Bacteria; phylum Acidobacteriota; class Terriglobia; order Terriglobales; family Acidobacteriaceae; genus Acidiflorens. The sequence continues at coordinate 2,398 of PLHN01000434.1, read as the reverse complement.
CCGGCGAACCCGGTTACGCCCTGGTGACGGTGGAAGACGACGGCTGCGGAATCAGCGAGCCGGTGCAGGCGCGAGTGTTTGAACGCCTTTATCAAGAAGGGGGTTCCATCGATCAGGGACACGAAGGACTGGGATTGGGTCTGGCCATTTGCAAGGAATTGGTCAGCAGCCACAAGGGCAAGATTTGGGTGGAGAGCCAACCCGGAAAGGGCAGCACTTTCAGCTTTACTCTGCCTGTCTACTCGCTCGAGAGAATACTGTCACCGGTGCTGACCGAAAACGGGACGCTGCGCAGGGCGGTCTCGCTGATCCTGGTAAGGGCCGTTCCCAAGCCCACGACAGCGGCGATTGAGCAATGGAGCAGAACCCGGCGCAAACTGAACGAACTGCTGTGCCGTTGCAGCCTTCCGGATAAAGACGTCGTGCTGCCCTCCGTCAGAGCGCAGCCGGCCGGTGAGACCTTTGCCATCCTCGCCGGTACCGATGCCAGCGGGGCCGAACTGTTGGCCCAGCGAATTCGCCAGCAGATGAAGCGTTGCCAGGAGTTGAGCGAAAACTGCGTGGCACAAGTTTCCAGCCAGGTAGTAAGAGCGACGCAAGAGCTTGAGACCCCCACGAAAGAAGACGTCGAGGCAATAGCGCGGGAGGTTGCCTGCGCGGTTTCACAGGCCATGAACATGAGGAGCGGGAGCAGATGAGCAAACCTAAGATTCTGGTAATTGAGGACGACAACAACATGCGCATCGCCCTGAACATGCGGCTCAAGGCTGCCGGCTACGAAACCATTTTCGCAACCGATGGCTTAAGCGCGACGATTGTGGCTTTCAAGGAAGTTCCGGACCTGGTCTTGCTCGACCTTGGTCTGCCAGCCGGGGACGGATTCGTCGTCATGGAGCGCATCCGGAATAATGCGAAGCTGTGCTGCGTTCCGGTTATTGTTCTCACCGCGCGCGAGGTGCGGGGGAATAAGGATCGTGCGTTGGCGGCCGGCGCTTATGCGTTTTTCCAAAAGCCGGCGGACAACGAAGCACTCATGGACGCCATTGAGAGAGCCCTCAAAGGAACTGGCGCCCTGGCCACATAACCAGGACGCCGGCTGCTGCACCAGACCTTTGAAGGCCGCCTGGTCCACCCGAAGCATTCCTTTAGCTGGAGTGGCGGACTTCACCTTCAAGGGAAAACGCGAATCCGATCCAACGTTCACTGGCCTTGTTTCCGCTCCACGTCCGCGGCCTATCCCGCTTCGCCCCGCTCTTTCCCAGTCTCGGACCCAAACACTCGTGGTCGCCCCAACCGGCCAAGCCCACTCAAAACGCAGGAATCCCGTAAAATGAAGTTTCACTCCACCGCATGAAACGCATCGCCATCCTGGGTTCCACCGGCTCCATCGGCCGCAGCACCCTAAGCATCGTAGAAAGCTATCCCGACCGCTTCCAGGTCGCCACTCTAGCCGCAGGCAACAACGCCGAAGCCATCTTCCAGCAAGCCCTCCGCTGGAAGCCCCAGGTCGTATCCGTGGCCAACGAATCCGACTCCGACTCGCTTCGTAAGAAACTCCGCGCCGCCGGACTCAACCACACCGAAGTCCTCCACGGCGCCCCCGGCACCGTCCGCGTCGCCACTCATCCCGATGTCGATTTCGTGGTCAGCGCCATCGTAGGCGTCTCCGGACTCGAAGCCACCTACGAAGCCGTGCGCGCCGGAAAATCAGTCGGCCTGGCCAACAAAGAATGTCTGGTTGTCGCTGGCGAACTCATCACCGCCGAAGCCCGCCGCCAGGGCAAACCGCTGCTCCCCATCGACAGCGAGCACAACGCCATCCACCAATGCCTCCGCGGCGGCCGCATCAGCGCCGACGCCTCCATCAACGAGGTCGAGCGCATCTGGCTCACCGCCTCCGGAGGCCCGTTTCTCCGCACCCCCAAGTCGGAATTTGCCTCAATAACGGTGCAACAAGCCCTCAACCACCCCACCTGGAAAATGGGCAAGCGCATCACCATCGACTCGGCCACCCTGATGAATAAAGGTTTCGAGGTCATCGAGGCCTGCCGCCTGTTTAACGTCCCCCCCGATCGCGTGCAAGTCATTGTGCATCCACAATCTACCATCCATTCCATGGTCGAATTTGTGGATGGCAGCATACTTGCACAGATCTCCGTGACCGACATGCGCCTGCCCATTCTCTACGCCCTGACCTACCCCGATCGGATACCCTCCGATCTCCGTTTCCCGGTCATGGACCTGAGACACCTCGACTTTTGTCCCCCGGATATGGCTAAATTCCCATGTCTGGGTCTAGCTTACAAAAGCTTGGCGGACGAGGCGGCCGGCGGAGGCGGTTCAAAGACCATCGCTCTCAATGCGGCCGATGAGGTCGCCGTCGCTGCATTCCTCGACG
>PLHN01000448.1 GCA_003139975.1 Acidobacteriaceae bacterium | reverse complement strand
TATTGGAATCAAGACTTTAGCGGCATTTTCCCGCCAAGGTCTTCAGCGGAATATGCTTACAGGCAAAGTATTGATAAATAATGATTTATGCCACGTCCTTGCGGGGAGGGCGAAAGGCCACTCGTTTAGAATCAACGAGTTGGCAAACGCCGCTCGGGTGGTTGCCAGCAAAGTCTTGATGTCAAAGAACTTAACCTCATAACTTAGCCCAGAAAGCCGCAAGACTTGCGGGTTTCTGCGAGCGCCCATAGGGCGACCGAGTTACTCCACTTAGGGATGTTAGTAAGTTGTCTTGTAACTACTATTATAAGTCGGGTTGTCAAGTGGGGCCTGTTTGCTCGAGATATGCGGCGCTTTCATACCGGTCATGCAGCTGCAAAATGGGCTTGGTTAGAGGCGAATAGTCGGCGAACAAAATATTTATTGGAATACACATATGTACGTACATAGCGTGCAGAGGCAACAAACGAAAGGGGCTTGGGGATTTCTGGGAGGTCAAACGGGGCTTGACAAGGTGTGCTAGCGTACTGTCCCGGAGGTAAACGGCATATTGCGATGAGGTCCCTCCACTCCGCTTCGCTCCGGTCGGGATGACAGACTTATTCAGTGAATTTGTGGGGCAGAACACTAGGCTCACATACGCTTACACTGTAACCGCTTCCGGTTGCCCACCAGGCCGCGGAGAAATCCGTTTCTTAGCAGGAGTCAGTACCTCAGCGTCTAAAGCCGCGTCAAAAACAACGGGTTTACCGCAGCGCTGAAGCGCTGCGCCACCCAAAATCAGGGGAAACGGCGACTTTTTCTATAGCCTGTTACGCCGTCACGGCTTCCGGCTGCTCTTTTCCGGCCAGCAACTGGCGCAGCACGTACTGCAGGATGCCGCCGTTTGCGTAATAGAGCGCTTCCTGCGGGGTATCGATGCGGACGATGGCCTGGAATTCACTGACCTTGCCGCCTGAGACGCGCACGGTGATTTTGCGGCCGGCGGAATATTTCTCGACCAGGTCGCTGATCCCCACGATCTCAAAAACTTCCTGACCGGTCAGCGCGAGCGATTCGGCAGTCACTCCCGGCAAGAACTGCAGGGGCAGAATTCCCATGCCAACCAGGTTCGAGCGATGGATGCGCTCGTAGCTTTCGGCGATCACGGCGCGGACGCCAAGGAGACGCGGACCTTTGGCAGCCCAATCGCGTGACGAGCCTGAGCCATATTCTTTCCCGGCAAGAATCACCAGCGGCACTTGCTCCGCGTGATACTTTTCGGACGCTTCGAAGATCGACATCTCGGTGCCATCCGGCAAGTGGCGCGTATATCCGCCTTCGGTGTTCACCATTTTGTTGCGCAGGCGAACATTGGCGAACGTTCCGCGAACCATCACTTCATGATTGCCGCGGCGCGAGCCGTAGGAATTGAAATCGGCGGGCTGCACGCCATGGGCGATCAGGTACTTGCCCGCGGGGCCGTCTTTCTTGATCGAGCCGGCAGGGGAGATGTGGTCGGTGGTAATGCTGTCGCCTAGCACCGCGAGCACGCGCGCTCCCCGGATGTCTTCGACGGCCGACGGCTTCAGCGCCATATCGTCAAAGTACGGCGCCTTGCGAATGTAGGTGGAATCCTGCTCCCAGGCATACACGTCGCCCTTGGGAACGGCCAGCGAGCGCCAGCGCTCGTCACCCGAGTAAACCTCGGCGTAGCTCTTGCGGAACATCTCCGCCGAAATGGCGCCCGCCAGCGCATGTTCGATCTCCGATTGCGCGGGCCAGATATCGACGAGGTAGACATCCTTACCGTCCTTCCCCTTGCCGATCGGATCCTTGCGCAGATCAATGTCAATCCGCCCCGCCAGCGCGAAGGCGACCACCAGCGGAGGAGACATCAGGTAGTTAGCGCGAACTTCTGAACTAATGCGTCCCTCAAAATTGCGATTGCCCGAGAGCACCGAGGCCACCACCAGATTCTTGTCCTCAATTTCCTTTGAAACCTCGGCCGGCAGCGGGCCCGAGTTCCCGATGCAGGTAGTGCAGCCGTAGCCGACAATGTGGAATTTGAGTTTTTCGAGATAGGGCGTCAGCCCGGCTTTTTCCAGATAGTCGTGAACGACTTTCGAACCCGGGGCCAGCGAAGTCTTCACGAACGGCGGAACGGTGAGGCCTTTTTCGACCGCCTTCTTCGCCAATAACCCGGCAGCGATCAGCACCGACGGATTCGACGTATTCGTGCAAGATGTGATTGCGGCAATCACCACGCTGCCGTGATGCAGATGGCCGTTGCCAGCGGCTTTCGGTTCGCTTTTCGCGGCCTTGACCAGGCCCGGCAGCGCCTTCTCAAACGACTCGCCCGCCTTCGAGAGCACTACGCGATCCTGCGGCCGCTTCGGCCCCGCCAAACAAGGCTCGATCGTCGAAAGGTCCAGGGTGAGCAGCTCGGAATATTCCGCTTCCGGGGTCTTGGCATCGTGGAACATTCCCTGCTCGCGCGCGTATGCTTCCACCAATGCAATCTGCTCTTCGCTGCGCCCGGTGAGCTTGAGGTAGCGGAGCGTTTCTTTATCGATCGGGAAAATACCGCAGGTAGCGCCGTATTCCGGGGACATGTTGGCGATGGTGGCGCGATCGGCCAGCGGCAGATCGTGCAACCCGGGACCATAGTATTCGACAAACTTGCCGACCACGCCATGCTTGCGCAGCATTTCGGTAATGGTGAGGACAAGGTCGGTTGCCGTCGCGCCTTCGCGCAGGCGCCCGCTCAACTTCACTCCCACCACCAGCGGAATCAGCATGGAGACCGGCTGGCCGAGCATGGCCGCCTCGGCTTCGATTCCGCCGACGCCCCAGCCCAGCACGCCGAGGCCGTTAATCATGGTGGTGTGGGAATCGGTGCCGACGAGCGTGTCGGGGTACGCCGTGCGCTTGCCGCCCGCTGCTTCTGTATGCACAAAAACCACACGCGCCAGATATTCCAGATTGACCTGATGCACGATGCCCGTATCCGGGGGCACAATCGCTAGATTGCGGAAGCCGGTCTGCCCCCACCGCAAGAAAGCGTAGCGCTCTTTATTGCGCTGGAATTCGAGCAGCGCATTCATGTCCAGAGCCTGCGGCGTGCCGAATTCATCCACCTGCACGGAGTGGTCGATCACCAGCTCGGCGGGTTGCAAAGGGTTGATCAGCTTGGCGTCGCCGCCCAGGCGCTTCATGGCATCGCGCATCGCGGCCAGATCGACTACCGCGGGCACGCCCGTGAAATCCTGCAACAGTACGCGGCTGGGCGTGAATGCAATTTCCTTTTCCGGCTTCGAGTTCTTGTTCCAACCGGCGAGCGCGCGAATCTCTCCGGGCGTCACATTGCGTCCGTCCTCGGTGCGCAGCAGGTTCTCGAGCAGAATGCGGAGCGAAAATGGCAGGTGGGTGGTTGAGATACCCTGCTTGTCGAGGGCGTCAATGCGGTAGAGTTCGTATTCCTTGTTGCCGACCTTAAAGGTTGCGCGTGCGCCGAAACTGTTTGCGGACATGATTGCCTTCCTGAGTTATGGATGTTGGACAAAACTTAGTGATGCAGGCCGATGCTGCGACTTGCAGCTAAACGTACTAGTTTAGTCCTTCGAGGAGAATTGCGTAAGGGCTGCAGGACGACTCAGCGGTCATTTTGCCCGCAACAGCAGTACCGGCGCGCTGATGTTGTGCCGAACCCGGGTGGCGGTCGCCCCGAGAAATATGTCGGCCAGCAGGCGGTGTCCGTGAGTGCTCATGGCCACCAGATCGCACCCTTTCTGCTTCACCCACTTGATAATTTGTTCGGCCGGTTCGCCGTAAGCCAGTTCCGCTTCGGCCGTTATTCCTGCAGCCTGAAACTCGGCGCGAACTGTTTCGAGGTAAGCAGTGTCTTCCGAGATTTCAGGGCTCACAGCGTCACGCCCGTAGGTGCGCGCGGCCCAACCATCGGCGACATGCAGCAGCACCAGCCGGCTGTGCGCGAGTTTGGCGAGTTCCTTGATGTGCTCAATGATGGCGCGGTCGGTTGCCGTGCCGTCCAGCGTCACGAGAATGGTGTCATACATAGAGGTCCTGTTTCGAGGATGAGAATTGTCCCACTTTCCACGGCGGACTTAAAGAAGTTTGAAAACCAGCGCTTTGGTTCAGGGTATCGCTTTAGAGGCTGCGAAAAAAAGGCCGTTTACGTGGCGAGATGACCCTCAGCGGCTAAAGCCGTCATTAAAAAACGCGGTGGTTATCGCAGCGATGAACCGCTGCGCCACCCAAAATCAATCGCCCGGTCGAAGGTTTCCTTATCCGCCCACGACAACCTGCCAGGCGGCCCGCAGCGAATCCGGCAACCCGTAAAGATCCATGGCGGTGATCAGAATAGCACTCGCCCATCCCGCCGCCAGCAGAAACGCGCCGTTCTTCCATGCTCCCATTCGCTTGCCGGAACTGGTGAACTGCAGCAGCGGGAACATGGCAAACGGCAATTGCAGCGCCAGCACCACCTGGCTCAACGTAAGCAGATCGGTGACGCTGCTGTCTCCGCGCAGGCCGATGATCACCACCGCCGGCAAGATCGCCAGCGTGCGCGTGATCAGCCGCCGCACCCATGGCTTGATTCGCCAGTGCATGAAGCCTTCCATCACAACCTGCCCGGCGAGCGTGCCGGTGATGGTGCTGCTCTGCCCGCTGGCCAGCAGCGCCACCGCAAACAAAGTGCTCGCGGCCGCCGTCCCCAAAAGTGGCGCCAGCGTCAGGTAGGCAACGCGAATCCAGTCGCTGTTGGCGCTGAAGGTGACCACCTGCCCACCGCCCACTGTTACGCTGTGCTTGCCAAAGAAGACGGTTGCCGCAAGAACCAGAATCGCGGCGTTGACAAAGAACGCGATGGTGAGGGCGACAATCGAATCGATGGTATTGAACTGAATTGCGCGGCGGATGGAAGCGTCGTCTTTCTGGAGTTGCCGGCTCTGCACCAGCGCCGAATGCAAATACAGATTGTGCGGCATGACCGTCGCGCCGATAATCCCGATCGCAATGTAGATCATCCCGGCCTGCCCCAGACGCGGCAGAAGCAAGGCACGTCCCATTTCCAGAAAGCTCGGCTGGGTTTCAGGAAGAATGAAAATCTCGATGAAATAGCAAACCGAGATCGTGGCAATCAGAAGCAACACAATCGCTTCGATCGTCCGCATGCCGAACCGCTGCAAGGCGAGCAGAAGCAGAACATCGAGACCAGTAATAATGACGGCCCAGAGCAGCGGAATATGAAACATCAGGTTGAGCGCCACCGCGCTGCCCAGCACTTCCGCCAGATCGCAGGCTCCGATGGCCATCTCGCTCATCAGCCAGTTGGGCCAGCGCGTCCAGGCCGGATACCAGTCGCGGCAGCATTGCGCGAGGTCTTTGCCGGTGACCACGCCGAGCCGCGCGGAAATCACCTGCATGAAAATTGCGATGAGACTGGCAAGCCCAACCACCCACAGCAGTCCGTACTTGAATTGCGCGCCGCCCTGAAGGTCGGTCCCCCAGTTGCCGGGGTCCATGTATCCGACGCTGACCAGAATTGCCGGGCCAACGAAAGCCCGCCACTGCTGCCAGAATCCCGCCTGATGATGCGGCACTTCGACCGTGTGGTGCACACCTTCCAGAGACACGTGGGTGTTGGACGACCCGGTGCTGGAGGCCGCAACGTTGGCCGCTGCGCCTGTGCCACCATCGGCGGCGCCGGCGCCATGGCCAGCTGCAGCTTCGCCTTGTGTGGGCCGGTCAGACTTCATGGATGGTTCCGGAAGTACCCCAGGTCAACTGGTATACACAATACTACGTTAACTATGGTTAATGATATGGAAATTATGCGGAACGGGAGCGCAGGTGGGAAACCCAGATTCTCTCCGCCGCCGAGCGTCCCAGCACCATGCGGCGCGACCCGGTTTTTCCCGCGCCCGTCTTGATGGAGAGAGTCTTGTCGTAATTACGCTCAAGCAAGCTGAGCCGGGCCCCCGGACGAATCCCGCGCGCCTCTAAAAATTCCAGCAGATGCCGGTCGCGTTCATAGATCCCGCTGACCGCGTAATTCTGACCGGGTTCGGCTTCCGAGAGCAGCACCAGTCCTCGCCGCCGCCGGCTGGCCGGGCTTTCCAGTTCACTGAGATTTCCGTGCGGACAGGGCCGTCCGCGACCCAGCTTCGCCACCAGCCGCGCTTCAAACGCCGGAGAAACCGCGTGCTCCAGCCGTTCTGCCTCGTCGTGCACCTGGTACCACTCCATCCCGAAAATTTCGGTGAGCATGCGCTCAATCAGGTGGTGGCGCTCGGTAAGCTTGCGTGCGATTCTGAGTCCGGCCGCGTTCAAGCGCACGCGGCCGTCGCTATTGACGCGGACTAACCCGTCTTTCTTCAGCCGCCGCACGGCCATGGTTACGGCCGGAGGCGAAACCTTGAGCCAGTGCGCCAGCGTAGCCGAGATCACGGTCTCGCCCTCGCCCTCCGCCTCAAGAATCGCCTTGAGATAATCCTCTTTGGAAACAGTAATCACGTGAACCGCATTATACGGCGGGATTAAGCGCAGTTAACGCGGATTTCGACGACCCTAGAAAGGTCAGAGGTAAGAGGTCAGATTGCAGAGGTGAAAACCTTTTTCCGCGGAATGAACATCACAAGAATTAAGAATGCGTCTTTGCCTGGGGGGAAAGGCGGTGGCCTCGCCTGGTTTGGTTTTCACCTCTGCAATCTGACCTCTGACCTCTGCAATTCTCTACCCAATGGCTACTGACTACATAGTAGGAATCGATCTCGGCACCACGAACTCGCTCGTGGCCTACATGCAGGGGGAT
>PLHN01000390.1:494-10348 GCA_003139975.1 Acidobacteriaceae bacterium | reverse complement strand
ACCGGCGTCAAGATCGACGTGGAGGATTCGGGCAAGGTCAACGTGGCGTCGAACGACGAAGTTTCGGCCAATAAGGCTTTGCAGATCATTAAAGACCTGACGGCGTCGGCCGAAGTAGGGAAGACCTATCTCGGCAAAGTGAGCCGGCTAGCGGATTTCGGCGCGTTCGTTGAGATTCTGCCGGGCCTGGATGGCTTGCTGCACATCAGTGAAGTGGCCGAGCACCGGATCAAAGACGTCCGCGATGAGCTAAAGGAAGGCGACCAGGTGCTGGTGAAAGTTCTGGCCGTCGAGGGCAACCGCATTAAGTTGTCGCGCAAGGCAATTCTGAAAGAGCAACGTGCGAAGATGGGCGGCGGAGCTCCTCCGCCTGCGGAAACGGACGAGGCAGCGGGATTTGAGCCGTCGGCGGCTCCCCTGACACCGTCCGCGCCGCAAGCCGCGCCCAGCACTGTAATTGAAGGTGGCGCGCAGTTCGATGCGGATGACGAGCCGAACTTCAACCGCGTGGACGCGCCAGTCGGAGTAGAGCCTGCAGTCGCAGGACGCCCGGAAGGTGGACGCAGCAGTGGAGGCGGAGGCGATCGTGATCGCAATCGGCGCCGGCGCGGCCGCGGGGGCCCGGGTCGCGGTCCGGGAGGCGGCCACGGAGGGCACGGAGGCGGTGGCGGCGGACGCGGGAGAAGGTAAGAACAGTTCGCAGTTGTCAGTTCTCAGTCATGCAAAGGGCCGCAGGGATGCGGCTCTTTTTTATTTGATGGAGGCGATGACAGGCTAGAACGACAAGCGCTTGAACAGCGTTTCTGGGATGTGTTCGACAGCCGCCATGACGTAGCGCCAGATTTTCGGCGTGTAAAGAACGTCGGGCGAGCGGCGCTCCAGCGCGCGGACGATGTCGCGGGCAACCATTTCTGGCTGCGCAAAGCGCGCGGCGTTTGGCAGATGGTCGGTCATCGGGGTTTGCACGGGGCCCGGCTTGATCGTGATCACTTTGACTCCGGCGGGATGAAGGCGGCTGCGCAGACCTTGCAGGAAAAGCGAGAGGGCACCTTTGGCGGAGCCGTAGACGTAATTGGAGCGGCGTCCGCGATCTCCGGCGACCGACGTGATTGCAGCGATGCATCCGGTGCGGCGTTGTTCCATGTCGGCTGCAAAGAGAGTGAGCAGCGCGGCGGCGCTTACATAGTTGACGTGGAGTTCCGAGAGCAGAACATCGACCGACGCCTCAGAGTCTTTTTGATCCTGCATCGCACCGTACGAGAGCAGAACTGTGTCGTAGCCGGAAAATGAGCGGCGGACAAAGTCGAAGATTCCGGCATGGTATTCAATCGCCGCCAGATCGGCCGCGCAAGTAAGAACCTGGCTCGCGCCGCGAGCCAATAGATCGGACTGTACTTCGGCCAGGCGTTCCGGAGAGCGCGCGACCAGAAGCAATTCGCATCCGAGCCTGGCCAGGTGCCGCTGAACTTCGAGCGCGATTCCAGAAGTTGCTCCGAGGACGACGACCTTCTTCAGCAGCGCGCGCGTCGTCGTGGGCGCGGAGAACGATTTCGCAGAATGTGTAGGGCTGCTCATGGTCCCTCCGTGACGCGCCGCCAGAACGAGGAAGACATTTTCGGATCAATCCAGGGCAAAAAGCTCCGCCAGCGCGGGAACGACGCCTCGAACAGGGCAGGGCTCATACGCGCGTCTTTTGCTGGATAGAGCGCGCCCCCGCTGCGCAGGACTACATCGTCGAGCGAGCGCATGAGCTGCAGTGTCCGCTCGCCGCGCATGGCAAAGTCGAGCGCCAGCGTTAGCCCAGGACGGGGGAATGACAACATCCCGGCGGGAGGCGCCGATCCAAACTGCTTCAAGACACCGAGAAACGATCCCATGCCGGAGCGCGCGATGCGGGCGAGGAGTTCCGGAAAAGCATCGACATTCGATTCCGGGATGACGCATTGATATTGCAGGAAGCCTTGCTTGCCGTACAACAAGTTCCACTGGCGCACGGAATCCAGCGGGTAAAAGAACGAATCGTAGCCCACGAGCGTAGAACCTTTTTTCGCCGCGTGAGCGCGGTAGTAGACCGAATTGAAGGCTCGCACGCTGTAACGGTTGAGCAACCACGCTGGCAAATTGAAGGGAAGTTTCGGCCCGCGCTTGAGGCGAAGCTTTTTTGCGCTCTCGGCGGAGTGATTCCCGCGGAAGAGAATTCCGCGTAGATTTCGTCCCGCGAAACAATCCAGCCAGGCCACGGTGTACTCGAAATGACCATTGCTTTTTTGGCTAAGGTCGACAAAACCAGAGAGCGACTGGAAGGGCGCGAGTTCAGCGTCGATCCAGGGCCCGGCCACGCGCCGCAGTTGAATGTCCGCCCATGCAATAACGCCGGTCAGACCGAGACCGCCGATGGTCGCGCGGAACATCTGCGGATTCTCTTCGCGGCTGCAGACAACCAAGCCGTCGTTCGAGCGAAGCAAGCCAAGCTGGTGGACGTGATCGCCAAACGTTCCGGCACAATGGTGATTCTTGCCATGAACATCGTTGGCGATGGCGCCGCCCACCGTGACGAATTGGGTGCCGGGCGTTACCGGAAGGAACCAACCCTTGGGAAGGAATACGCCGATGATATCGGCGAAACTGACGCCGCCTTCGCAGCGCAGCATGCCGGTTGACTCGTCAAAACCAAGAATGCGATTGAGGCGGCGGCAATCGACGAGTTCACGATCGGTGTTGAGGCACGAGTCTCCATAACTTCGGCCTAAGCCATACGGAAGCAGCGAAGCCGGCGGCGCGGCTTTGAGAATGCCAGCCAACTCGTCGTTCCAGGCCGGCTTGTGGACGTGCGCATGGGTTCCCTTGGGATACCTTCCCCAGGAGGCAAGCCGATCCGTAGACGCGGCGAGCGACCGTTTGCGACCGATTGCAGCAGCTTCAGCAGGCATTGTGTTTTCAGTGCCAATCTAAACTTAAGTTCCGCGAAGGCCGTTGTTACCCAGCTTGCCAATCTTGCCCGGGCCCTACCATCTCACGTGGATCATGCTGGCGGCGATTACGGCTGCCGAAGCCAGCGCCGCTCCGTAACTAACGCGGTCCCGGATGGCAAGAGTGACCGGATCCTCGCGCAGTTCTCCGCGATGGGCTAAGAGCCAGGTTCGGCCGAGCCAGTAGAGAACGATCGGGCAAAGCAAGAGCAAATATTCGGGCGACAAATAAAGCACGCGCACTTCCGGGCTGTGGACATATAGGCTGAGAATGACGACGGCCGAGAAGCTGCTGCCAACGCCAAGCGAGAGCAGTAACTCGCGGTCGTCAACGCGATACCCACGACCCGAGTTTCCGGAGGCGACGAGATCATTCGCATGCAGCAGTTCGGAATACCGTTTTGCCATCGCCAGGCTCAAAAAGAAAAATAGGGAGAAAGCGAGAAACCACTGCGATAAGGGCGTCGCGGAAATCAGGGCTCCGGCGAGAATGCGAAAACTGTAAAAGCTCGAAAGGACGAAGACATCGAGCAAAGCGATTTTCTTCAGATAGAGCGAATACAACATCGTCAACGCCGCATATCCAATCAGAGCCAGGCCAAATTGCGCATCGAGCAGCAAACCAACACCCAATGCAGAGCACAGAAGCGCAAACGACGCGGCTAGACCTTCGGGGATGGAGATTTCACCGGCCGCGAAGGGGCGTTCTTTCTTCCAGGGGTGTTGGCGATCCGAATGCAAGTCGAGAAGGTCATTGAGAATGTAAAGCCCCGAGGCGCAGAAGCCATAAAGCACAAAGCCGATGGCGGTGCGCAGAATGGGAACGATGGTCAAGTTGTGCGAAAGAGCGAGAGGCAGAAACAGCAGCAGGTTTTTTGCCCAGTGGTGACCCCGCAGTGCGTTCACCCAAGTGCGCCATGAGGCCCGTTCGGTGACGATGTTGGCTTGGAGCGTGGTTACGGTAGCGGCCTGCTTTGCTCGCGCTGGTGTGCCGACGACGTATGCCGCCCGCGCATGTCGCCAGACGGCAACGTCGGAAGCCGAGTCACCCATGTAGTCGAAGCCGGATGCGGCGAAAAGTTCGGATAAGAACGCGGCCTTTGCCGGCCCTTTGAGGTTGAGCCGGTCGTCACTGCCGTGGACTTCGTCGAAGAGCCCAAGATGACGGGAAACCGACTCGGCGAGTTCGCGGTTGGCAGCCGTTACCAGGGCAATACGGCGGTTGCGAGCTTTTTCTTCCCGCAGCAGATCAAGAACCGGAGCGCGATAGCACAGGCGAGCGGGATCGAGACGGACGTGGCGCGCAAGCTGCTGTTTCAAATAAGCGCGGCCTCGCAGCAGCCACACAGGCAATAAAAACAGTGTAGTGGGGCGGGCTTTCAAAAGAGCAAGAACGCATTCCCACAGCAGATCGCCCCGGATCAAAGTGCCGTCCAAATCTACGCACAATACCGGCGACACTCCTCGGGCGACACGGGTTCCTGCAGCTCCCATGAGAATCATGGTCGCAAAGGAAGGTGCAAAACAGGGGAAGAACCGGCGCGCGCAGGTAACCTGGGTAACATGCGCGCCGCTGGAACGAGGGATAGTATGTGACCGATCTGGAGCGGTTTCGCAGACTCCGGGCAAGGTTACTAAAGTTGGAAGCTGAGCGAGCCAACTCTCAATCACGACCCTGGCGCGTGACAACGGCTAGAGAACCGGAAGCCAAGATGGGTTTGGCGGTGCTGGACGCAAAATGAAGAAGGAACAAGCGCGGGGCAGTCCGCGCGACTTCAGGACAGGGTGATGGAACTAAAACATACAGATCAAAAAGCGAGCGCATGGGACCTGCTGGCGAACTATTACTCCCATCCGGCAATTCTACTAACGACGATAGCCGCGGCGACTGCAGTACTGTACAGCGGCACTCTGATGTTCCAGTTTGTGTGGGACGACAAGGCGCAGATTGTCGACAACCCGATCATTCGTTCGATGGGCAAACTGCATAAGGTCTTCATCAGCGACCTTTGGTATCACACGGGGCGTTTTCAGCTGTATTACCGCCCATTGTTTGTAGTTTGGTCGATGCTGAACTACGCGCTGGTCGGGCTGCACCCATGGGGATGGCATCTGGGAGCGGTCCTGATGCACGTAGCAGCTGTGACAGCAGTGTTCTGGCTCGTGCGCAAGCTCGGGTTGGAGTATTGGACTGCTGCGTTGGCCACAGTTATCTTCGCGCTACACCCGATTCATATTGAGTGCGTTGCCTGGATCTCCTCCGTCGCCGACAGTATGGCCACAACATTGGCGGCGCTGTCGTTCGTAGCCTTTCTCAGCGCCCGCCACCCCGGATCCAAGCACGCACTTCCGTGGCGTGTCGCATCGCTTGCTTTCTGCGCATGCGCCCTGCTCACCAAAGAGATCGCTCTGGGTTTTTGTCTGCTGGTCGGCGCCTACGAATTGCTTTTTCCCGCTACGAAAACGTCCGGCTACGCGCAGAGGATATGGAGGGCAGTCCTGGCTGCCTTTCCCTATGCCGCGGTCACGATTGCCTACTTACTGCTTCGCAAATTCGCGCTGAATGCGGTAACCGGCAAGTTCGACCCTAATCATACGTTTGGCGACATGCTGTTGACGCTGCCCTATGTCCTCGTTTTTTACCTGCGGCAGCTCCTATTGCCGATCAGGCTAACGGGCCTCTATTTCACGCCGTATGTGACCGCCGAGGACGTGGGCCGGTTTGTCGTGCCTATGTTCGTGCTGCTCGCTGTGGGCGGCCTGCTTTACTTCTGGGCGCGACGCAAGAATGACTTATTGGTCGTCTTCGCAGCGCTTTGGATGATTATCGGTCTCGCCCCAGCGCTTTATTTACGGAGCTTTGTGGACGGGGATTTTGTACGGGACCGGTACATCTACCTCGGTTCTGTAGGATTTTGCATTCTCGTGGCAAAGGCCATCCGCCTTCTTCCCCGCGCAAAGCGGTGGAGCGCAGCGGCAGTGCAAGGAACGGCAGTGATCGTGCTCTCCTTGGGTTATGTGAGCCTGTCCTTACCGGAGCAGGGATACTGGGACTCAGACCTGCTCATCTATTCCCGCGGATACGAGCTTTATCCGCAAAATCCATACACCGAAGTAGGCTTGGCGCGCGAATACAGCCGGCTGAAAGCCTACGATCGCGCGATACCACTTGTCGAAGATGCCTTCCGGCGCCGCCCGGACTATCTCTATGGAGCTTATGCGCTGGCCGATGTCTACATTGCCGCAGGACGCTACCAGCAAGGGCGTGCCGCGCTGCAGTTTGCCCAGAGCTTGATGCCCGAATACGCGAAATCGGATACGGGCGCTGTTGCCGTTGCCGCGATGTGGGGAAAACTTGGAGATTACGATCAAGCGCTGGGGCTTTGCGCGCAAGTTCTGGCGCGAGACGCGGATCTGTATTCGGCCGCTTACAACTGCGGAAATATTCACTTGACGGCAGGAGATTATCGCGCTGCCGAACCGCTGCTTCAGCACGCTGTCCAACTGTCGCCGGAATTGGCAGCGCCACGGCACTTCCTGGGTCGGGCTCTGTTTCTTGAGGGGAACAACACGGCTGCGCAGGCTTACCTGCAGCAGGCAGTGACGATGGATCCGACCGTCTACGACTATCACTACTGGCTGGGCCTGTCGCTGGAGAAGAGCGGCGAGAAGAACGCTGCTCGGGAAGAATACCGGCGGACATTGCAGCTCAACGGAGAGAGCGCGGACGCCAAGCTTCGCTTGACGGCACTGGAGCCAAAGTGAACAGCAAGGTCGGGACTTCAGAGTCAGGGATGGTGAGGAGCGCGACGGCTGGTCGAGAGGCTCTCGATATTGAACTGAGGGTTCGGGAAGAATCTCAAGAGGAAGCCGCAGTTGGCAAGAAGGGAAGGGTGGTGTCAACCGCGATTCCGGAGCGGACTGTTCCCCTGTTGGTACTGGGCGTGGTCTTGTTCACTTCCGCCGTCTACGCTGGCCTTCAAATCGGCAGCGGATGGGTTCCGGCCGATGAAGGCACTCTTGCCCAAAGCGCACTGCGTGTGCTCGGCGGACAGCTTCCACACCGAGACTTTGTAGAGATCTATACCGGCGGGTTGAGCGTAATTCATGCTCTGGCGTTTCGTGCCTTCGGCGTAAATCTGATGTCGCTACGCATCTGCGTGTATCTGTTTTTTCTGGCGTGGCTTCCGGCCATCTACTACGTTGCGCTTCGTTTTACCTCCGCGCTCGGGGCCGGACTGATTACGGTTCTGGCGGTGTCGTGGAGTTTCCCAAATTATCCCGCAGCGATGCCGTCCTGGTACAACCTGTTCTTCGCCACCTTCGGAGCGGCTGCTTTGCTTCGATATCTCGAAGTGCGCAAGACGCGCTGGCTGTTTGCGGCGGGCGTCTGCGGCGGAATATCCGTACTCATCAAGGTAATTGGCGCCTACTACATTGCCGGGGTGCTGCTATTTCTGGTTTTTGTGGAACAGGGCGATCATGAATCAGACGAAACGAAAGAGCGAGCGAGCGCGTATAGGGTCTTCAGTACGAGTTCGCTACTGCTGTTCCTGGCCGTGGCAATCCACCTGTTTCATGGGCGATTGGGAGGCGGTGAGCTCTACCAGTTCGTGCTGCCTGCAATAGCGCTAGTGGGGCTCATTCTGCTATCGGAGTGTCGAGTTCACTCCGCTGGAACCGTTACGAGATTTCGCGCGTTGCTCCGGCTGGTCATTCCATTTGTCGCCGGAGTCCTCGGTCCGGTCATCGGGTTCCTTGTGCCTTATGCCCGCTCCGGAGCGGTTGGCGCATTCTTTTCCGGTGTTACAGGGAGTGCGATCGCCCGCTCGGCTGGCTTGGGAGTAATTCGTCCTGTCGGCATGGAGGCAAGCGTATATGCGCTAGCCTTGATCGGACTGGTTGCGGCGGCAATGTACTGCGGCGAATTCCAAGGGAAGGTCGTGGGCGTAAGCGTTGGTGTGGGGCTGGCGGCGCTGCTCTATCGGTCAGGTCAGGCGATAGTTTCCGGTGTATGGTTTTCGGCCGCATCGCTAACTCCGCTGGTTGTGATGTCAGGAGCAGTTGTCGTACTGACGGCGGCAAAATCGGGCAGCCTGACAAACTTGCAGCGGCAGCGGGTGATGTTACTGATCTCTCTGGCCGCCCTCTGCAGCTTTGTGCAGTTTCCGTTTGCGGCGCCAATTTACTTGTCGTACTCGCTGCCGCTGACGTTGTTGGCCGCGGTCGCGATTGTGGCAACTGTGAGGAAGCAGACGGGAACGTATGTTCTCGCGTCCCTGATGGGATTTTATCTGCTGTTTGGCGTGGTGAGGCTGGTCCCGGATTACATCTATGAACTGACCCACAAAGTAGGGTCGATGGACGAACTGCGGGTCGAGCGCGCCGGAGGGCTGCGGACCGAGTTTGCATCGAGCTACGACGAAATCGTTCATCTTGTTCAACAACACTCCCCGAACGGACTGCTATACGCGGGGAACGATTGCCCCGAGTTCTATTTTCTGGCGGGGCTGAAGAATGTTACGCGAGACGATGGGGGCGCCCAGCCCGGCAATGTGTTGCAGGCCCTGCAAGCGAACGACGTGAAGGTTGTGGTTATCAACGAAAGGCCATTCTTTCCGGGATCTGAGACGAGCCCCGCGGTCCGAGCCGAGATCATCCGCAAGTTTCCGGAGAGCCGGCTGATCGGCATATTCCATATCTTTTGGAGGGAGTGATTCGGTGCGCGCCAGAGAGTTGATTTGGCGCGGCGATTCGACACTCCGTCTAGATCCCCTGTGCGCGGCGTTTAGGAAAGATGTCTCCCACGCGCCGGATCTCGGCGCCGACGCCCTTCAGCTTCTCTTCGATGTTTTCGTAGCCGCGGTCAATGTGATACACGCGGTCAATAATCGTCTCGCCATCGGCCACCAGGGCGGCCAGCACCAACGACGCCGAAGCCCGCAGGTCGGATGCCAGCACCGCCGCGGCGCTGAGGGGCGTTTTCCCCCTGACGATGGCGCGGCGTCCTTCAATCTTGATGTTGGCGCCCATGCGCACCAGTTCCTGCGCATGCATGAAGCGATTCTCAAAAATATTCTCGACCACAAGCGACGTGCCCTCGGCCTGCGTCGCCAGCGCCATGTATTGCGCCTGCATATCGGTGGGAAAACCCGGGTACTCCTCGGTGTTCATATCCGCCGCCTTCAGCGGATGATCCCCCATCACGCGCACGGAATCGGGTTTCACGGCGGTCTTCACGCCTGTTTCGGAGAGCTTTCGTAAGACGGCGGTCAGGTGGTGAGGATCGCAACCGGTGACATTCAGGTCCCCGCCCGTCAAGGCGCTGGCGACGATGAAAGTGCCGGCCTCGATACGATCCGGGATGATGCGATGCCGCGCGCCGTGCAGCTTGCTGACGCCCTTGACTGAAATGGTCGGCGTTCCCGCGCCCTCGATCTTCGCCCCCATGGCGTTCAGCAAGGCCGCCAGATCGGCCACTTCCGGCTCGCGGGCGCAGTTTTGCATCACGGTTTCGCCGTCGGCCAGCGCCGCGGCCATGAGGAGATCTTCGGTGCCGGTCACGGTGATTTTGTCGAAGACGATCTCAGCGCCCTTGAGGCGGTCGACGGTTGCTTCGATGTAGCCGTGTTCCTGCGTGATTTTGGCGCCCAGGCGCTCCAGGCCTTTGATGTGAAGGTCAATTGGGCGCGCCCCGATGGCGCAGCCGCCGGGCAGGGAAACGCGGGCGCGTCCGCAGCGCGCTACCAGCGGCCCGAGTACGAGGGTGGAGGCACGCATGGTCTTGACCAATTCGTAGGACGCCTCGGGAGTTGCCAGATTTTTCGCGCAGATCGTGGTGCGATGCTGCGCGCGTCCATAGCCCAGTTCGACCTCGGCGCCCAT
>PLHN01000390.1:0-488 GCA_003139975.1 Acidobacteriaceae bacterium | reverse complement strand
CCCAGCAGGGGATTGCCGCCGCGGATTACGAGTTTATCCATACGTGAATTCCTGAGCTGCTGGCTTCATTCTATCGGGGAACGGAAACGCGGAGGGGATGGAATCATAAGGATGAGTTCCGTTTGTAACCCTGGGTATAAACGATACCCCGACGGAGAAAGGAAGCAAGAAATGACTCAGTTGCCGGAGCGCACCAGTGGTTGAGCAGCCTTGGCCATCGTGATGGCTTTCCTGACGTGCCCTTGAGCCTGTTTCAGCGCGGCACGCGCGCGGCCGCGCGTGACCCCCGCTTTCGCCATGACGAGCGCAACCGGCACGCTGTTGTGCGCCGAGCGCAGAAACTTGCGGGCATCCCCGCGTCCAACCCCAACAGCCTCTTCCAGAATGGCGATGCCGCGCTCCGCCAGCTTCTCGTTCTTCAAATGCAGATTGACCATCAGATTGCCATAGACATATCCCAGCCTGGTCATGGCGCCGGTCGTCAGAAT
>PLHN01000326.1 GCA_003139975.1 Acidobacteriaceae bacterium | reverse complement strand
TCTTCGATGGCGACGCGGTCGGGATGATGAGTGGCGATAAGCTCCGCCAGCCCGCAGGAAATGCGCGATAAGCGGGTGGGCATAGGCTCGCGCGGGGAGACTTTTATGGCGCCGCAGGCAATGCAGACGAGGCGGTCTTTTTCCCGGCAACCCGCTTGCTCTCGGCCATCCGCTCGGCCATCTTTCGCGGCCGCCCCGCCATCGGAGAGCAATTCCACGATGCCGTAACCGGTGTATTCTGTGCCGCAGTCGATGCCGAGGACGCGCATGTTGGTTCGAGTGTAACCCTAGGCGGCGATTTTTTGCCGGCGAACTTCGGGCGGAGTGTGCGCGGGATTTTAAATCCGCCCCGGGGATTGAAGTCCACGCAACTTCAGCAGCAGCCCATTTTCACTTCGCCGGTTGCGGTGAGTGGCGGGCCAAAGGCTTCCTGGGGAACCGGTGCCCCGTGGAGGACGCGGTACCAGCACCATGCGGCGTTGCACACGACAAGAATCACGCCCACGATGAACATGCTCATCAGCGCCGAATCCAGATATCCGGTGAAGACCATGCCGGGTTTCGAGGTCAGCGGCCAGAAGATGTTCTGGATCGACTCGACACCCGCCGTCAGCGTCGTTACGCCTACGAAGCACATCGGCACGGCGGTGATCCACGCATACTCTGCCTTTCCCATATTGATGAGGAATGTCGTGCTCACCGCCAGTGCAATCGTCGCCAGCAATTGGTTCCCTGTGCCGAACAGGGGCCAGATGGTCGAAATCGTCCCCGTGTAAATCATGTATCCCCAGCCTAGGACTACGAAGAAGCTGGTGATCAGGTTGCCGGGCAGCCAGGCGCTGTTGCCGAAGGGCTTGTGAATTTTGCCCATGAGTTCCTGCAAAACATAGCGGGCGACGCGCGTGCCGGTGTCGACCGTGGTCAGGATGAAGAGGGCCTCGAACATGATGGCGTAGTGATACCAGTAGCCCATCAGGCGGTCCATGCCGGGCAAGCCCTTGAAGATTTGCGCCATGCCCACGGCTAGTGAAACTGCTCCGCCGGTGCGTCCGGCTAACTTTTCTCCGACTTCGCGGGAGAACATGTCGAGGTTGACGGTAGCCATGCCGAGTTTGTGAAACACCTCGGGAGTGGTGTTGATGGCGAAGTAGTCGCCGGGATACATGGAGCAGGCGGCGATGAGCGCGAGCACTCCTACCAACGATTCGCAGACCATGGCGCCATAGCCGATGAAACGGGCATCGGTCTCCTTGTCGAGCATTTTGGGCGTCGTGCCCGAAGAAACCAGCGAGTGGAAGCCCGAAATTGCTCCGCAGGCAATGGTGACGAAGAGAAAGGGGAAAAGCTTGCCCTTGATGATGGGGCCGCCGCCGCCGACAAACTGGGTGAAGTTGGGAAAGTTGATATTGGGATGAACGATGAAAACGCCCACGACCAGAATGGCAATTGTGCCGAGCTTGACATAGGTGGAGAGATAGTCGCGGGGCTCGAGCAGCAGCCAGACGGGCAGCACCGACGCGACTAGGCCGTAGATGCACATCAGAAAGGTGATCTGATGCGGCGTAAAGGTCAATGAAGCTGCCACGCTGGTTTGGGCAACCCAGCGCCCGGCAATCACGCCTGCGAGCAGCAGGGTCACGCCGAAAATGCTGGGGCCGGTGACGGTGATCTTTCCCGCGTGGCTCTTGAACATCCAGAAACCCATGATGAGCGCGATGGGGATCGTCATGCCAATGGTGAAGACTCCCCAGGGGCTGTTCGACAGAGCGTTTACGACCACAATGCCGAGACCGGCCAGCGTCACCAGCAGAATGAAGAGCACGGCAATCATGGCAACCAGACCGGCGAAGGGGCTGATTTCGGTGCGGGCAATATCGGCTACCGAGCGGCCGCGGTGCCGGAGCGAGGCAACCAGCACGGTGAAGTCCTGGACGCAGCCGGCGAGCACACCGCCAATCACGAGCCAGAGAAAGCCGGGGGCAAATCCGAACTGCGCGGCTAGCGTGGGTCCGACGAGAGGGCCGGCGCCGGCAATCGCGGCGAAATGGTGGCCGAATAAAACCCAACGCGGGGATGCGACGTAGTTATGGCCGTCGGCAAATGCGTGTGCGGGAGTGGTGCGGCGGTCGTCGAGCGCGAGGGCTTTGGCCGCTATGAACGCGCTGTAATAGCGGTAAGCCAGCGCATAAACACATAGAGCGCCGACCAGAACCGGCAGTGTATTCACGACGCCCTCCTACAAACTTAGGATGCCCGGATCAACGGATGGGATCGTGCTGTCATGCTGGGCAGGTATGTTAGCACGTCGCGTTCTTGCTCAGGCGCTTGGTGAGAAAGTGCGTGATAATCTGACAAGTACGCTCAAATGAGTGTGCAAAAAAGGCGGATTCCTTGCGCCTGGCGCTCGCAGGAAAAAAGGCGTTAGTTGGCTGATTATTCGTTCATCCCCGCTCCACTCTTTGCCGACGCCGGGATCCCGATGATTATTTTGACGTGGCCCGCGATGGTCGCGCTGTTGATTCCGGTGGTTGTGATTGAAGGTCTCCTCTGCAAAAAATGGTTGGGGCTGAAAACATGGCAGGCAATCAAGACCAATGCCGTGTCGAATGTAGCATCCACGATAATTGGGATTCCAGTCGCATGGGCCGTTATGCTTGCAATTGAATTTGGAACCATGGGACTTGTTGGCGAGAGCAGCGCGCTTCAAAATTGGCATAGTCCCATTGCGAATGTGATTTTCTTTCTCTTTAGTTCGGCATGGCTCAACCCAGATTTGGGAGAAAGAGCATGGTTTATCCCGGCCGCGCTGCTTGTTCTTCTTATACCGTTTTTCTTCGCGTCCTACTGGATTGAATATTTAGTCGTCAGGCGCATGGTGGGCATGCCAGGCGGAGAACCAAACCTTGCACACCCTCGCGTGCGGGTCGCAGTCCGCAATGCAAACCTTGTGACCTATGGCGCGATGTTTGTCGGCACATCTATTTGGCTAGCTGTTTTCTTGCGACGTCACTAGCCAGATTCTGAGCAACGAGCAGGTCTCACTACTCCCCTTAGGTAAGGAGCTTCAGGAACTCTCCCGCTTGCCCTTCGAACCCCGGAAACACGGCCTTCAAATCCTTGTTACCCAGATACCGAGCTACAACTTCACTCAGCAGCAGGCGGAAGTCGGTTGTGACAGCAAGGTCGCGGCCTTCGTAGAGCTGCGATTCCTCGAGGCCGGGCCAGCGGCCATAGACTTTGCCGCCGCGCACAGGGCCGCCTAAAACGAACATCACGTTGGCGTGGCCGTGATCGGTGCCGCGATTGCCGTTTTCGCGCGCGGTGCGTCCGAATTCCGACATAGTGACGATAACCGTGTCTTCGCCAAGATCGCCGAGATCGGTCCAGAAGGCGGCGATCGACTGCGAGAAGTCGCCGAGCACGTTGGCAATCTGACCCTGCGTGTTGCCCTCGTTGACGTGATGATCCCAGCCGCCGATATCGGCGAAAGCAACCTGCACGCCCACGTTCGACTTGATGAGCTGCGCGAGTTGGCGCAGGCTGTCTCCGAAGCGGCCTTTGGGATAGTTTGCTGCTGCGGCGGGCGTGTACTTGGCCGGGTCGGCGGTCTTCAGCATTTTCACGGCGTCGAAGGTTTCTTGTCCGGTGCCGTGGAGGACCGTGTCGACCGAACCTGCATACATTCCTTCAAACGTCTTCGCGATGGGCTGTACTTTGGGGTTGTTGCCACCGATGGAAAAGTCGCTCAGATTATTGAGTGCGATTGCCGGCTCTTTGCCGGAGAGAATACGGGGCAACGAAGGCCCAAGCGCGATGGCGCGGAAAGCCGACGCATCAGCGGCGGAGGCACGTAATGCCGCCGAGGCCGCATCTTGCGCGGGCAGTTCGTGCAGGCAGCGGTTCAGCCAGCCGTCCTCAGTGGCCTTGAGGCCGGGCGTGCCCGATTCCATGTAGTCCTGGGCGTCGAAGTGCGAGCGCGTGGG
>PLHN01000462.1 GCA_003139975.1 Acidobacteriaceae bacterium | reverse complement strand
GCGGCAAGACCGGCGTGAACCTGGTGGCGGGCAAAAATCTGCTGGGAACGTTTCATCAGCCGCATGCCGTGCTGGTAGACCCGGCAGTGTTGAAGACACTGCCCGAGCGCGAATATCGGGCGGGGCTGTATGAGGCCCTGAAGTGCGGCATCATTGGCGATGTGGGTCTGTTTCGGCTGTTTGAAGAACGGCACAAGGAAATTCTTGGGCGCGACGAGGTAGTCGTCGAAAAGGTGATTGCCGACTCGGTGCGATTGAAAGCATCAGTCGTCAGCGCGGACGAGCGCGAGGGCGGGTGGCGCCAAGTGCTCAACTTGGGCCACACCATCGGGCACGCGCTGGAGGCGGAAACGGGCTACAAGCTTTTGCTGCACGGAGAGGCCGTGGGATGGGGCCTTTTAGCGGCAACTCACATCGCGCTGTCAACGGGCAAGCTCGACAGCGTGACGGCGGGGCGAATTATGAATGCGGTGCTGGGCCTGGGCGAGTTGCCGCGCATGAATGTTAAGACGGCGAGTATTTTGAAGCGCCTGAAATTCGACAAGAAGACGCGGCAAGGGGTAGTGCACTTCATTCTGCCTCGGGAAATAGGGAAGGTGGAGATTACCAGCGACGTGGGTGAGCCGGTGGTGCGCGCGGCGGTGGAGGAAATTCGAAAGCTGGCGCGGAATTGAGACAATAACCGCTTCAACCGCAGAGATCGCTGAGTGCGCAGAAAGCGAGCGGATCCTTCCCTTCGGTCGGAATGACAATGTGAGGGAGTGAGGGATCGCAAGTCAGGGATCTACTGCGTGTCGACGGGTTTCCCACACCCCTTTCCTTCTCTGCGCACTGTGCGTTCTCTGCGGTATCGTTTTCCGCAAGGGATGAATCAAGGCTAACTCATGAATCTAGTGGAGAAGGAAAGAAACGTAGGCGCGACGCCGACAGGCGCCTCGGACCGCGAGTCGGCGGCGAAGGCCGTGCAGGAGATGTTTACCTCGATCGCTCCGCGCTACGATCTGCTGAATCATGTTCTTTCCTTCAACATCGATCGGCTGTGGTGGTGGCGGACGGCGCGGCGCTTTGATGTGATTTTGAAGCGTCCGGGGGTGCGGGTGCTCGATTTGTGCTGCGGCACGGGAGACATGGCATTCGCGTTGCGGCGGCGGGCTGGCCTGGCGAACGTAAAGATTCTGGGAGCGGATTTCTCCCACGCCATGCTGCAACGGGCGGCGCAGAAGGGAAGCGCGGCGACTGCCGGAAAGGAGACGGGACCAGCCCCGTCTCTACGTTGGGTTGAGGCCGATGCGCTCCGGCTCCCATTCCCAGATGGACATTTCGGCCTGGTGACCTCGGCATTCGGGTTTCGCAATCTTGCCGACTACGATGCGGGACTGCGTGAAATTGTTCGTGTGCTCGGTCCGGGCGGAGAATGCGGCATCCTGGATTTTGGCGAACCACGCGGGCTGATCGGCGAGGTCTATCGCGTCTATTTCAAAAAAGTGTTGCCGGCCATTGGAACCCTGATTTCTGGCGTGCGCGGCCCGTATGCTTATCTGCCGGCGTCAGTCGAACGCTTTCCCGCGCCGGATCAAATGATGGCCCGCATGAAACAAGCCGGGCTCGCTGAAGTCTCGTGGACTCCTTACACCATGGGCGTGGCCGGCCTATATCGGGGCGTGAAAGCGTCTTAACGGCAGAGTTCGCTGAGAGGGGAGAGATTCGGAGGCTTGGGATCGCGTGCTGCCTCCTCCGCCGCGGGAACGAATTCTCGTCGCTCAGGATTTCCTTGGAGCAGCCGGGAACGAATCCATGAAGGCGTCGAAACTGGTTTTCGTGATCACGCGCTCGTAATCGCTGCCCAGAAACTTTCTGAGCTTGTCAGTATTCATGATGTACTGGCCGCTCATGTAGGGTACGGCGGCGGGCGGGATGGCTGAGATTTGGCGGTTCCAGAGGATCTCGAGGATGCGGCGCATAACCCATCTGCCGGGAACGCGTATGAGCGTGGCATGGGCTTCGTGGATGCACTGGGCGAAGGTCATGGGCTCACCGCGTCCGGCGACGTTGAGGATCGTGAGCCGCTGCGCTTCCGGTTCACGCTCCAAGAACCACGCGATCAGGCGAGCCATGTCGTCGACGTGAACGAACTGGATTTTGTTGTCCAGATATTGTTGTCCATACGGCAACATGCAGGGCAGGCGTTTGCCCTCCTGGCGCATGCGAGTGGCGCGCTTTCCCTTACCATTCGGCGTGCCGCGAAAAGTACCCATCAAATAGTTTTCGACCGTAGCGCCGGCAAAAATGTGCGGACGAAGAATGAACACGCCGCAACCGCGCAGAGAAGGCGCGCGCTGCTGAACAACGAGATCGCTTTCCTTCTTGTGGATCGCGTACGGAAGAGTGTGGGCCTGAAGGGGCGCCTCTTCGGTAACGGCCTCAGGCATGTCGGAGCCGTAAGCGGAGACGCTGCTGGGAAAAATAAACTGGCGAACAATGGCTCCCGCGGTGCGGTTGGTTTCGGTAATGGCCTCCATCACCCGGGCAGTGCCGGCGACGTTGATTTGCCACATGCGATCGACATCGATGACCCCGGTGCGCTGGGGATCGATAACAAACGCGAGATGCACCACGGAGACCGGTTGCACTTCCCGCAAGAGCAAATGCAGCTCGCGAGTCGATTCCTCGCGGCCGAGATCGAGCGATACAAAACGATCCAGCGACGCAGCGGGGGGCGTGAGGTCAATACCCACCACTGCGTATCCGGAAAGATGTTCGAGAAGCCGGCGTCCGAGATTGCCGGAGACGCCGGTGACCAGGATAGTTGGCTTCGCCATATCCCCTTAGTCGCGGTCGTTGTCCTTCGCAGGAGCGCCGGGATTGCCTCGTGGAGGCATCGGCATGCCCGGACCGCGCGCGGGTCCAAAGTAAGCGTCATTTAACTCTGCCCCGCTCTGGAAGCGCTGCATGGACTCGCGGTAGCGCTGAGCCGAAAGCTGGTTGTGAATTTCATTCTTTACCGAATCCACTGGCAGAGTCTCTTTGCTCACTAACTTATAGATGTAGTTTCCGCTGGCATCGGAGATGACCTCGGAGACCTCATCAACCTTGAGCTCCATGACGGACTGTTGCGACGCAGGCAGGCTGGTGCGGCGCACTTTCTCCATCTTTGTAGGCGGAGGATTGCCGGGTAGTCCGGCGGCGACGAAGGCTGCCTTCTCCAATTTGTCAGGGTCTTCGCCCTTCACAAGGCGTTCCCGAAGAAGGGACGCTTCCTTTTTCATCGCTTCTACGCCAGCCTTTTCCTGCTCTTCAGGGCTGAGCTGTTTGGCGGCAGGCTTGGATGCCGCGGCCGTTGACGAACCTTCCTTGGCAGCAGCCTTCGCGGGCGTAGCAGGCGGAATGACCCGCTTGGTGTGCGGGACAAAAAGCTTTACGAACGTGGCTTGTTCGTAGTTGGCGACATTCTTCTGATAGTAATCCTCGACGTCCTGGTCGCTGACGTTGTTGGCGTCAGTTTGAAGCGCCTTAGTCAGTTCCTGAGCGAGAATCTGCATGCGGGCCAAGCGCAGCGACTCCTCGAAATGGGGAGTCTTATCAAGACCGCGTTTCTCGCCTTCCGACGACATGGTCAGCACCTGCGAGTAACGCGTGGCGAACTGCCGGCGCATCGGAGCAGCCATTCCGGGCTGGATCGAATCCGCCAGTTTCTCGAATTGGGTTTTGGTGATCACCGTCTTGCAGGCATCGCCCTGCAAAGTCGAATCAGGGCAGAAGCCCTTAATCGTAATCACCGGGTCGTCAGGACTGACATTAGGTGGCTCGGGCGCTGGCGCCGCAGGGGCGTTGGCTTGCGGAGCCGCGCTGGGCGCTGCTCCGGCGGCAGCCGTGGGGGACGGGGGTTGGGGCGTTTGTGCACAAACCGTTGCGACAAGCGCAAGGCACACGAGGAACTGAAGACGCATGAACTGGATCCTCCGAAAAAAATTGCGACGAGCAGAGAATCATAGCATGGCGAGTCGGGAGTAGTGGAGTGGGTTGAGGGGTTGGCGAGGTTCAAATCCAAGGCGATAATGGCGGGTATGCAGGAAACCGACGCCACGTTCAGTTCCGAGTCCATGCGCCAGGAAAAGCGCGCAGTGGCGGCGAACTCGGTGTTGGCGGCACTCGTGATCACGGTGCTGAAAATCGTGGTGGGACTGGCGACGCGCTCGCTGGGAATCCTGTCGGAGGCGGCGCACTCGGCGCTCGACCTGATGGCGGCGCTGGTCACATTCTTCTCGGTGCGGGTTTCGGACAAGCCGGCCGACGCCGACCATCAATATGGTCATGGGAAAGTGGAGAGCTTTTCGGCGTTCATCGAAAC
>PLHN01000371.1 GCA_003139975.1 Acidobacteriaceae bacterium | reverse complement strand
GGATCTTTCGACTCCGTCGCCACATTATGAGTCGGGTAGCTAGGCGGCACGGGCAACCATGGATCGTGCTTGCTGAATCCGGCGTTGGCCGCCGTGTTCCACTGCATGGGGGTGCGTTCACCGTCGCGGCCTTTTTCTTGCGGCCATCCGGTGCGTCCGATCGGATCTTTCACGTCTTCTTTGCGCGTGGGGTCGTTGTTCTCCATTCCGATCTCTTCGCCGTAATACACGATGGGCGTGCCGCGGAGAGTCAGGTAGAAGGCGGCCATCAGCTTGGCAATGGCGTCGTTGTGCCTGCCATCTCCGTAGCGGTTATAAGAGCGGACGATGTCGTGATTGCCGATGACAAACACCGGCCAGCCGTGAGCGCCATCGACCGCCGCAATCTGTCGCCGGAATTCCGGCGGAGAAAGCTTGTTGATCATAGTGAACATGAAATCCATCGGCATCTGGAGTTCATTGCCATTCTGGCCATAGTAGCGGTCAAGCTGCGCCACATTCGAGGTCCAGGTCTCGCCGATTAGCACCGCGCCCGATTCGTCCGCAACTTTGCGCAGTTTTTGCAACTCAGTGTGAACCTCTGGAAAATTCGTGTTGTACTTATTCTCCATCTTGGGATCGCCCTGCGCGTTCGTGCCGGGAAGGAGAGGATTGTCGTGCAGTCCAGGATCTTCAAACAGCGTGTCAACGGCGTCGAGGCGGAATCCGGAAACGCCGCGCTTGTACCACCAGCGAGTAGTGTCGAGCATTGCTTTCTCGACCGCGGGATTGCGCCAGTTCAGGTCCGGCTGTTGCGCGTAGAAGAAATGATAGTAGAACTGATTGGTGGTGGGGTCGCGCGTCCATGCGGAGCCGCCGAAGATTGAGATCCAGTTATTGGGAGGCTGGCCGGGCGCTTTGCCGTCGCGCCAGATATACCAGTCGCGATGCGGCGCGGTGCGGGAAGACTTCGAATCCAGAAACCACGGGTGCTGGTCGGAGGTGTGATTCGGCACAAAATCCATTATGATGCGCAAGTGATGTTTCCTGCCCTCGGCCGCCATGTGATCGAAGTCGGAGAGAGTTCCGTACATGGGATCAATATTCCGGTAGTCGGCCACATCATAGCCGAAGTCGACTTGCGGTGAAGGATAGCACGGAGTTATCCAGATGGCGTCGACTCCCAGATCGTGCAAATAACTCATCTTGGAAGTGATGCCATTGAGGTCGCCAACGCCGTCATTGTTGCTGTCCGCAAAACTGCGCGGATAGATTTCGTAAAACACAGCATGCTGCCACCACTGGTGGCTTTCAGCATCGACCGGTTGAGCCTGGGCAGCAGCAACAAACGGATGGAACAATGCCAGCAAGGCTAGGATCAAAAACGGCAAGAGCAGCGGCGACCGCCTGGGCATGAGCTTTCTCTCCTCCGAGAAACATAAAACCGTCATGCAAACTAAGCAAACGGAGACTCAATCAACAGGGGCTTGGGTTACAGAACAACGGTGCCGGGCTTTTGCATCGCCCGCGTCCAAACAGCCCCACTCCTTCAATCAAACGGGGGGCGCGATTCTCCCGTCTGACGTTCCTCGACCATAAAGCGCTAGGGACCAGTTTCCTTGTCCACCTGGTGCAGGCTCGATTCGACTCTGGCGACGTCACCAGCATAAGTGTTCGGATCGGTCTGAAAGAGTCTTCGATAGAAGCCGAGGGCCTCTTCGTAATAGGCCCGCGATTCCTGGGGTCGGTTTTGGTTTCCATAGAGGAACGCGAGGTTATTCAGTGCCCCCGCTAGATAGCGCGTGTACGCGCCCGAATTCTGCCGTGCCAGTTGACGGTAAAGCGTCAGGGCCTCTTCATAGTGCTGGCGAGCCTCTTCGCTCCGGTTCTGAACTCCATCCAGCACTCCCAGATCGTTCAGAGTCATTGCCAGGCCCGGCAGGTTTGCATCTCGATTCTGCCCAGTCAATTGACGCCGAATGCGTAGCGCCTCTTCATAGTGCCGCCGAGCTTCATCCATGCGCTTTTCATCCCTTTCCGTGACTGCCAGACTGTTCAGGGCCTCGGCAACGTTGGGCAGGTATTGCTCGGGATCCTGTTGCGCAAGCTGCCGGTAAAGCTCAAGACCCACACCGAAATCTGAAACGGCTTTGTCGTTTTCCACCTTGCTTCTCTCCAGGTATCCCAGGTTGATCGTTGCCATAGCCCGGTCCGCCGGATAAGGATCGAGGCTCTGCTGCGCCAGACGACTATGAATCTGCAGTACCTCCTCATAGTACTGGCGTGCCTCTTCAACTTTATTCTCCATTCGCGCCAGGTTTCCTAGGTTATTCAGCGTCACGGCCATATCTGGCAGGTACGTGCTCGGATTCTTTTGTGCCAGTTGACGACGCATGGCCAATGCCTGTTCGAGATGGCGGCGCGTCTCCTGCATGCGCTTCTCCTCAGAACCGAAGCTGTTCATGTCGAACTGCGACATCGCTACCTCGGGGTCCATGAGCGCCGCGCCCAAAGCGTCGTGGGCAAATGGATTTTCTTGAGTAACCTCCAGCGAGTGAGCCCACAACTTGTACTCGCTATTCCAATAACTCATCTGGCGATGAGTTAGAACGCCAAGAACCACAACTAAAAGAACTGAAATAGCTACACGCCACTCTGCGCCGATGCTTCTCGCATTTATCACATCGGCGATACCCCAAACAATCATTATGAAGATGCCAATCAGCGGGATGTAAGCGTAGCGATCCGCCATCGCGGCGTCTCCCACCTGTACAAGACCGATCACCGGGACGAGCGTGCCCAAGAACCACAACCATCCAACCAGCAAATACCGCCGATCTCTACGCACAACTACGAACGCGGTGATGCATATTAAAACAATTCCGGACAAGACCCATTGCCACGACGGCAGGCCAGCTGCAGCGTGTGGGTAAGCAATCGACAGCCGGGCCGGCCAAAGCATCTTCCACAAATACAGACCATAAGCAACAATGGCATTGTCGAGTCGTGATGCAAAAGAAAACTGATATAACGTTCGCACCGCGCGTCCCGCCCGTTGCGCTTTGAGCGTGATAAGGGCGCTGGCCGCCGAGAGCGCGAGCAGAGGGATTTTCTCAAATGCCATCCTCGATGCCGCCGATTGCGGGGCGTCCACGGCTGAAGGAGCACTGCCTGACATTCTGCCAAGCGGCCAATAATCTAGGAGCAGCAAGACGAACGGGAGCGTGATGACCATGGGCTTGGCCATCAACCCCGCTGCATACAGCGCCACCACCAGCAGATATCTCCTCAAGTCCGGTTGGCGCGCGTACCATACATAGGCCGCGATCGCCAGCAAGAAGAACAATGTGCTCAGCACGTTCTTTCGCTCGGCTACCCATGCCACCGACTCCACGTTGAGCGGATGCACGGCGAACAGCGCCGCTACCAGCAGGCTCGGTCCCACCCGCTTTGCCATCCAAGCCAACAACAAAAACAAAATGACCGCATTGAGCGCGTGGATCAGCACGCTATCCCAATGATGACCGGCTGGGTTCAACGCAAAGAGCTGGTAATCAAGAGCGTGCGAAAGCCATGTCAACGGGTGCCAATTCGCCGCCGTGAAAGAGGTGAATGCCCACTTGACTGTGCTCCACGTCAATCCGTCATGGACGTGCGGATTTGCGGTGACGTAATCATGATCGTCCAGGACGATGAACGGGTACCCACTGACGGGGCTGTAGAGCCCAGTTGTCGCCCCGGCCAGTAAGACGCAGAGCATGACGCTCAATTTCCAACCGGCAAGGAACGGCTCTCTTGGACCGCCGGCTGGCTTCGGCCTTCCGCGGCTCTGGGCGCGTATTTTCGCCAGACTTGTGGCGCGGCTCATGGCGTAACCCCGATTGTATACAGCAGGCGAAGACCTTCGGCCCGTGCTGTTCGAAGATCCTTGGCGGACAAAATTTTGCGGCCCAGGTTGCCTTGGGCCGCATGGTTAACGTTCGCTCGTAGTAACCTCGCTCGCAGACTGCTGCCCGCTAGTTCACAATCAGCGGGAACGAGGCAGAGGTGCTTGCGTTGTTGTTGGGGTTGCCTGTGTACGTCGCGGTCAGTGTCTTCGATCCCGCAGCCGCGAACGTCACCGCGCACTTGCCGGCCAAAACTGTCCCGGTGCAGGTTTCCCCGCTGCTGGCGGTCACGGTTACATTACCCCCAACCGCGTTCACCCCGTTAGTCACACCGAAGTACACTGTCACCTTCTCATGGTTCGAGGGCGTCAGCGTGGCCGTGCCGGTGATTGTGGTGTTCGTGTTCAGTTTCGTCGCAGTTGTCGACTGTGTAAGACTCGTGCCCAAATAGTAGTCGTTCGTTGCCCACGTTGCTTTCACCGTACACGTTCCGGTACCGATAATCATCGTAACCACGTTGCCGCTGACCGTACAGATAACGTGGTTCGTCGACGCGAAGGTCGGAGTGACACCGGAGTTCTGTGTCGTTGCGAGCGTGAAGGTCGACAAATACGGGGCACTGGCTGGCGCGCCGGTGAACGTCACCGTCGGCGCAACCTTTGTAACCTTCTTGACCGCAATTACGGCTCCAGCCTCGCTGCTGGGACCAACACGATTACGGCGACGTACTCAGGTGACAACACCGGCTCCGGCAACCGCGGCGTCCGGGGACGCCTTCACGGTAGCGGCCACGGGCGGCGCAAGCGGCAACCCGGTGACCTTTACGGTTGGCGCTGGCTCGGCGTGCACGCTGGCGGGTGCGACGTACACCATGTCCAGCAACACCGGCCATTGCTATGTGGTCGCAAACCAGGCGGGCAATAGCAACTACGCAGCTGCAGCGCAGGTCACCGAGACCGAGACCAGTGTCGCTCGTGATGGTCGCCGTGAACGTCAAGGGTCGGAGCGGAGCGAGGAGGAACGGAGCGAAACCGCTTGATGTCACCGGGAGCGTGCCGTGGAGCGCTAATACAGGATGCAGTCCGAGTACTGTATCGGGCTATCCGGGAATCGCAACATTCACCACTTCCAGCGCGACGCACCTGCCAGTCGGGACCGACGTGGTTACTGCGACCTATTCGGGTGACAGCAACCACAACGGAGGCACGGGAAGTGTGAACCAGGTAGTCCAAGGCGGGATCGCGACGTCGATCAACGTGACAAGCGTGAGTCCGGTTGCGGAAGACCTCGGCGCGGATACACCGGTGACGATCACGGCCGTGTTGACGTGGGTCGGCAACGGTGTAGCGCCGACGGCGAGCGACGTGAGCATAAGCGGCAACGGGAACGGCACGTACGGAGCAACGAGTTGCGCACCACGGGTGCACGAATCGATGACCTGCACGGCCACCTATACCCCAACCACCGCGGATACACCGGCCTCCTACACGGAGACAGCAAACGTTCGCGGGCGACACCAACTACAGTGGCTCGTCACCGACGTCGCGTAGGTCGAAGGATTGGGGTTTGAAATAAGGCTCACGCTTCCGTTCGCCAGAGTCGCGCTCACCGCATCGTTTACCTCAGTCGCCGCAGCATAGTTGCCGTTGCCCGCCTGATCGGCGATCACCGAGCAGGTACCCACGCCGCTGTTCATGGTGTAGGTCGTGCCTACGTTGCTGCAGGCACCCGCGCTGGTCAAAACCACCGGGTTGCCGCTTGCGCCGCCCGTGGCCCCGATCGTGAAGCTGGCGCCGTATTCTGCGCTCGCTGGAACACCCGTCAACACGATCGTCTGGCTGGCCAGAGTCGCGTTTACGGAGTCCGTCACCGTCGGCGCAGCGTTGCCGCGATGGTGTGCGTTCCGGCTGAGAGCGAAACGGTGATCGTAGCCGTCCACAGGCCGTAACCGCTTTGCGACGAGGTAACCGTCAGCGGCTGCGCTGAGCCGATGTTGGTTGCGCCGTCGAAGAAGTTCACGACGCTCTGGTTCGGTGCATAGGCTCCGGTGGTGCTGCTAGGCGTCAGGACCGCGGCAAACGTATAAACCTGGCTCGAAGTGCCGGCTGTCTTGGCGGTGAGGTTGAACGCCGTCAATGTTCCCTGAGTCACGGTCTCCACAAACACCGGCGAGGTGCTGGCCATCGTGGTACCGCTGCCGCCGTAGATCGCGGTGATGTTGTGGTTGCCACCCCAGAAAGCAGCGCCGGAAGCGGGCCGGAAGGTGCTGGTATGCGCGGTGCCGACTGTGCTGCCCGCTCCCAGGACGGGCGTGCCGTGGTAGAAGGTGACAGCGCCGGCCGTTGCCGTGGTCACAGTGGCCGTGAAGGTTGGCCGCCCGTTGAGCGTGGTCGGATTGGCGCTCGACGTCACGGCTACCGTGGTTGCGGTACCCGTGCCCACCGTGACCGTCACAGCTGCCGAGGATGCGGTGGCCCAGTTTGTGTCGCCGCTATAGGTGGCCGTGATGCTGTTGGCCCCGGTCGTCGTGATGCCGGTCGCCGAAATCGTGGCATACGCCGAGAAGGTGTAGTTGTTGCCGCTGAAAAGGGCCGTGGAAACCACCGGCACCGTACCGAGAATTGTGCTGGTAGTCGTGTCGGTGAAGGTAACAGTGCCGGTCGGAGCGGAACTCATGGTTGAGTTGCCCCGCTTTGGCTTGTTTCACGATGGGATGCCGGGGTCGGCATCTTCCCAGAACGTGAGGAATCCTTAGAAGCCGCGAGCGCAAGGACGTGGGCGGCATCGACATGGCTTTACTTCGACGGCTCAGGTTCAAGCGTTCGCACCAGCCACGGAATGATCACCTCTTTGAAAATGCGTGGATCGGGCCACACCCCAACCTGCCGCCCGAGATGACCGCCCTGCGGATTAATCCATGCAGTCTTCGGCACATCGCCTTTATCGAGAAGCAGGTAGATGTCGCCGATCGGGACCTGTGTGTCATGTACTCCGGCAAGGATAAGCATGGGCGACATCGGCTTGCCGAGCAGTCCTTGTTTGACAAGCGACATCTTGGGCAGGACCTCGGCCATCTCATCGATTGTCTTTACGTTGTCGAAAATCGCCATCAGCGCCGGCACTTGATCGAAGAGGTATTCGCGGTTGCCGAGCAGGTCGTTCAGCAGGAAATCCTTCTGGAAGAACTTCTCGGTTGGCGGAGACTGCGCACTCGCTCCTTTCAGGCGCGCCCGCTCCACAATCGCCATTTTCGTCGCCCAATAGGCGCCCCAACTCACCCCGTGCATGGCAACCCGGTTCTTATCGATTTCGGAACGCGTCGCGATGTAGTCGAGTACGCGAGAAAGCACGCGCTCCGCATTCTCGCTGACCTTGATAGGATTCTGTCCAGTGCCGGGGCCATCGACCGCTAGAAACCCGACGCCATAGGGCAGAATCGCGCTAAAGCTTTCCGACAAGTCTTCTTTGCGACTATCGAGACCATTGACGGCAAGCACCAGTGGCACAGGGCCGGGCGCGTTTTTCGGCAGGCGCAGATATCCGATTATCTCTTTCCCCTCGAAAGGAATCTTCACGATTTCGAGTGGCGGATCCCAGAATTTTGCATGAGCGAGAAAGGCCTCGATGGCCTTTTCGTAAGACCGCTGCTTGCCCGGCGAAGCCGGAATCGGCCAGCGTCCAAACGAATAGAGCCGCCAGGCGCGGATGTAGTCGGCGTTCGCCTTGGCCGCGTCCGTTTTCTCCAGTGCCTTCGCCTCGTTCATGTAACGGTCGCCAACTCCCATGAAGGCGGCTGCCCACTCGTCTTTATCCTTCGTATGAATCGAAGCGAAGGCTTCCTTGATGTCGCTCGGATCAAGCCCAATGAGCGGGTATTGGCCGACTTCGGCGCGGTGGATAGCCTCAGCTTTGATCTCGTCAAGCGTGCGCTCGGGGCGAACCGGCTCCTGCGCAAGCAATGACGCGCTAAGCAGTGCAGCCAGAACCGACAGCGCGATCCGCGTACATGGATGGTGACGGTTGAGAACCTTTGTCATAGGGAAGCTTCCTTTCAAGAAAATAGGGCCGGATGGGAGCCCGGCCGC
>PLHN01000020.1 GCA_003139975.1 Acidobacteriaceae bacterium | reverse complement strand
GGTGCAGGGCATCAATCGGCGGTTCAGGTCCATGCCGATGGCTCCGTTCGCACCGGTAGCTGCCCGCATCTCGGCCGCGGTGTACCGGTGCACGATTTCGGTGGCGGTGGCGGTGGTCTGCGGCTACGTGATCGGATTCCGGTTCCACCACTCGGCGGTGTACACGGCCGCCTTTGTCCTGCTGGTGGTCGCGATCGGGTCGATACTGTCATTCGGCGCGGACCTGATCGGCACCGGTAGCCGCAACCCGGAGGCGATGACGCCGTTGCTGATCCTGCCGCCGTTGATCTTCGGGCTGCTGTCCACCGGGGTCCAACCGGCGCAACAGTTTCCGCACTGGATCCAGCCCATCGTGCGCAACCAGCCGGTATCGCAGTTCGTGACCGCGTTGCGCGCCTTGGCCGGCGACGCCGCCCCTTACGGCGGATCGGTGACCTGGTCCGTGCTGGCGCCGACACTGGCCTGGCTTTGTGGTCTGACCGCGTTCCTGATACCGATGTCGGCAATCGTTTTGTCTAGGCGGACAAAATGACTTTTGTACACGAGCAAGCCACCGGTCTCGGTGCGAAGCACGGTCAGTACCACGAGAATTCGCTACGGGCGCTGGTGTCGCAGACACGGGTCCAGACCCGGCGGATCCTGCTGCGGTGGTCACGCGACCTCACGGCGGTGATCGAGGCGCTGGTGTTGCCCGTCCTTTTCCTGCTGATCGCGTGCCTCGCCGCGTGGTACGGGATTTCAAAGCTCGCGAATCCTCGATTGGGGATCTTCGCTTTTTTGTGGGTCGTTCTGCCACTCCTGCCTTGCTTGTATCTGCGGGCAATAGCCTCGGACAATTTCGTCCACGATCGTTTCCTCTACCTTCCCTCGGTGGGCATCGTGATCCTCATTGCCCTTGCGATCCACGGGATTTCGGCGGCGAAGACGTTCGGCGCTGGAGGTGTGCGCGCCGAGTGGGCAATCGTGGCGAGTCTCTGCGCCGCCGGGCTCGTCGGCACCGTCCATCATCAACTACAGTGGGCCAGTAACCTTTTGCTCTACCAGAACGGAGTCGCATCGGCGCCTCAAAACCTGGTTGTTCAGGACAATCTTGCCAACGAATTGGTCGACCTGGGCCGTTATGACCGTGCGATTCCTCTCTACCTGGACGTCCTGCGGCGGAACCCGCGCTTTTGGGCGTCCAACTACAATCTCGGCTACGCCTATTTTCGTCTGGGCAGATTTGCCGAGGCCGAAAGCTATCTGCGTCGCGCCATTCAGATCGACGATGACGATCCCGACCAATTTATGGTTCTCGCCCGCGTCCAAATGCAGCAAGGGAAGCTGGCGCAGGCAGCTCAAAATGCTGAACGCGCCGTGCAACGGGGACCCCAAACCCAGGGCTTCCATTTCGTTCTAGCCAAAATCCTCGAGGAGAGCGGCAAGCGGGAACAAGCGATCTCCGAGTACAAAACAGAAGTGCTGTATCACCCCGAAAGCGCAATCGCTAGAAGCGAGCTGGAGAAACTTCAATTGCCGCAGTAATGACGACCCTGTCATTATGGGCAATCTGGCTCTTCACCGGCAGTACCGGTTCCGCTTCTTATCCTCGTGCCGCTCGATACCGAGCTGAATCAGCCGGTCAATCAACTCTGGATACGAAATGCCCGTTGCGGCCCACAGCTTGGGATACATGCTGATCGCGGTGAAGCCGGGCATGGTGTTGATCTCGTTGACGAAAATCTTGCGCGATTTGGGTTCCATCAGAAAATCGACGCGCGCCAGGCCCGTGCAATCGACCGCTTGGAAGGCCGCGACGGCGAGCCGCTCCACGGTTTTCATTTCCGCTTTTGTGATCTTCGCGGGGATTATCCCTTCGGAGCCTTCGATCAGATACTTCGCGTCGTAGTCGTAGAACTCCTTGCAGGGAACAATCTCGCCCGCAACGGAAGCTTTGGGCGCATCGTTGCCAAGCACGGCGCACTCGATTTCGCGGGCCTTGTGCTTCTTCCCGCCGACACCTTCTTCAATGACGATCTTGCGGTCGAACTTCGCCGCCTCCTCGATCGCCGGACCGAGTTCCTTGCGGTCATGCGCCTTTGAGATTCCGACCGAAGAACCCAGATTCGCAGGTTTCACGAATACCGGATATTTCAGCTTGCTCTCAACCAACTTCTCAACTTTCTTGGGAGCGCTCTCCCACGCCGAGCGCAGCACGGTCACGTGTTTGACCATCGGCAGGCCCGCGGTGCGGAACAATGCCTTCATTACGTCTTTATCCATGCCCGCAGACGAGCCGAGCACGCCTGCGCCGACATAAGCAATGTCGGCCAGTTCGAGCAGGCCCTGAATTGTTCCATCCTCGCCAAATGTCCCATGCAGCACGGGGAAAATCACATCGACGTTGATCGCACGATCGGCCGCACGTCGCAAACTCGCCGCTTCGGTTTGAAACGGCGCCAGCCCCGCGCCGCGATGGGCCGGCTCGGGAGGAACAACGACGGCCTCGCCCGTCGCCAGCACCGCGGCGCCCGGGGTAGCCTCCGGATCGCCCGCCCGCAAGTGGGTTTGTGTGGCGCGGGCGGCCTCGCCCGCGTCCCCCTTGAGCAGACGCTCCGCGTGTTCCGCGGTCAGCCAGCGCCCATCTTTCGTGATGCCGATCGGCACCACGTCATATTTCGTTTTGTCGATGGCGTTCAGAACAGAGGCCGCCGAGAGCAGCGAAACCTCATGCTCGCCGCTGCGCCCGCCAAACAGAATGCCTACACGAAGCTTTGCCATAACAGATCAGTCTGGCCGGAGGCGCGGCTCCCGTCAATTCATCGGGTGGTTCGGGTCGTGAGTTGAGATCGGAGATTCGCTATTGCCGCTTTTAGACGTATTCCCAGCGCCGCGCCACGCGGCGGGCAATTGCGAATAGCGCAATGGCGATACACACAAGAACCAGAACCTGCGGCCAGAGGTGAGAAATGGGTTCGTCGCGCCAGAAGACTTTTGTGAATCCGTCAATCGCCCAGGCGTTGATCGTGAACAAGCCCGCTTTCTGCATGGATTCGGGCATCAGGAAGCGGGGAAACATGCTGCCGCCGATCGAAGACATGACCAGAATGATGAGCGTGGAAAGCGCCCCCAGTTGCGCGCGCGTGCTGCAGATGCTGGCCAGCAACAAGCCGAATGCGGCCACCGCCACCGCTGTGCAAACACCCATCACGATGAAGCCCGGGATGTGCGACCAGAAGTCGAGTTTGAAAACCGCCCATCCCCAGAGAAACATCACCAGCAGTTGCGCGAACGCCAGTAGTGAATTGTAAGTAAGCTTGCCCAGCATGAGCGACGTCATGGTGACGCGCGAACTGAGCACGCGGTCAAGCGTGCCGCTCTCGGCTTCGTCGAGCAATGCGCCTGCCGCTCCGCTCGCCGTGAAGAGCAAAAACATCACGCCGATCGCGGCGGCATAGAACGAAACCATGGGATTGTTCTTGTTTTCGCCGACTACAGCGCGCGCCGTGACCGCAACAATCCCGCCGCCGTTGCCTGAATCCGACGACGCCGCCCCACTATCCTGCCGCTCACGCAAATAACGAATGCCGTCGTTCAGGCGGCCACGCTGCTCTGGCGTGAGGCCGCCGGCGAATTGATCGAAATATTTCGATCCCTGCTCGGCCATCAGGTCGGGCATGGAGGTCATCGCTACTTTCTGGAGTAGTCCCGCGATCATCTGCGGCGCAATCATGTCGCTGCTGTCTTCGAGCAACTGAATCGTGGGGCGATTGGCGTCCGCCGGGCCGAACGCAATTGGGTTCTCGCCAAAACCGCGCGGAACAATCAGGGCAACCGGCGCGGTTCCCTGTTTGACTGCGGTCTCCGCAGTCGCGGCACTATATTCAGCCTGTTCCGCCCCCTTGACGGGCTCCGGTCGAACCTTCACCAGCAGCGCCCCTTCCAGCTTCAGCCCCTGAACAAGCCGTTGCGACGCACGGCTG
The DNA here is from genome assembly GCA_003139975.1 of Acidobacteriaceae bacterium. Lineage (GTDB taxonomy): Bacteria > Acidobacteriota > Terriglobia > Terriglobales > Acidobacteriaceae > Acidiflorens. The sequence goes on along the minus strand of PLHN01000020.1, from coordinate 2,249 downwards.
TGGTCCTCGTCCACGACGATCACTTTGATTTTGGGCGTGGAGTCGCGGCGTCCGCCGAAGATCACGGCAAAGATGCTGAAGAACACGACTGGCAGGATGAAACTGAGCGCGAGCGCGCCCCGGTCGCGGCGCAGGGACACGAGAGCGGTGCGAACGATGGAGGAGATCATCATAGTGAGATCAGTCGCGCAGCTCCCTTCCGGTCAGGTGCAGGAAAACCGATTCCAGGTTCGGCTTGCGGAGCGAAACATCCACCAGTTCGAAGCCAGCCTTGGCCGAAGCTTCGAGCAAGCCGGCAATCTCCGTCGGATGCTCAATCGTGAATTGTGCCGACCCTTCCACCGTGTGGCCGCCGCGCTCTTTGACCCAGGCGGCGACGCGGTCGTCTGTACCCGCAAAGCGCGCCAGCACCTGGCTGCGCGAGCCGAAGGCATTCTGCACCAGTTCGGCGTTCGTGCCGAGCGCGATGACTTTGCCATGATCGACGATGGCGACACGGTCGCACAGGCGCTCGGCTTCTTCCATGTAGTGCGTGGTGTAGATCAGCGACATGCCTTCGGCGTGCAACTTCTCGATCATCTCGAATATGTTGTTGCGCGATTGCGGATCTACACCCACGGTGGGTTCATCCATCAGAACCAGCTTGGGCTGATGAATCAGACCAGCCGCCATGTTGAGGCGACGCTTCATGCCTCCAGAAAGGTTCTTGACAAGTTCGCCGGCGCGGTCAGTCAGAGTTGCCCAGCCGAGACAGCGCTCAACCGCCTGCTCAAGTGCCGCGCCGCCCATCCCGTGATAGCGGCCAAACGACTGGAGATTTTCGCGACACGTGAGCCGTGGATACAGCGCCAATTCCTGCGGAATCCATCCTAAAGTATTTCGCGCCGCCATCGAGTCGGCTGGCGCCCCGAAGATCGAGATCGTGCCGGCGTCAGGAATAACGCGCCCCACGATGCTGCGAATCAACGTGCTCTTGCCTGCGCCGTTGGGGCCGAGCAGTCCAAGGCATTCTCCTTTGCGCAATTCGAGCGTGATGCCATCGACGGCCGCCACCTGCCCGAACCGTTTCACCAGCGCGGCGATGCGTAAAGGTGAAGATGAATTGGGAAGGGCACTGGCTGGAGAGGACACCTGGCACTCACCTCGCAGACTGCCAACCATACTAACGGATACGCGCCAGTGTGATACTGGTTCCACCGGGAGTATTAGTCCCCTAGCTAGATCAACGCGTCTAACTCACACGGCAAGAATGGCTTCGAGCAGGTAACCAGCAAGCAGGAATCGAAGGGAGTATGCTCCAGACGGCCAAGCCGCTCCTTTCGTGATGTACCTTTTGGACCCTGCCCACGCCCTTTCGAAATCTTCCCACACGCCGAAACGCCTGCCAGAATGGACTTTTGAAGGAGTCATTCCCCTGGGACTCATGTCGACGTCGGCCACTACCACCGCTGCCCTGCACGCTCACCGCAAATCCGCAGCTCGCGTTGCGCTGTTTGAACTCGCAGAGGCGCCTCGGAACCTGCTCACAGAGTGTTTCCGGCAATTTGTAATCGATACAATTCCGCTGACACGGCAGGATGCAGGCCGTTTGCAGAGTGAGAAGTTCGAGGCCTGCGTGCTTCCTTTGGAACCATCGGCTGGCCCCATCATCGAATTGGCGCGTGAATCGCCATCCAACAGTCGCATGGTGGTTTTTGGACTAGGAGGCAGCGCGCAGGATGCCATGCGCTACTCGAAACTCTGCATCAATGCCGTATTCCACGAGCCCTTGGAGCGCACGGCGGCCATCAAGCTCGTGCGCTCAACGCGCATGCTCGTCATGCATGAATTCCGGCGCTACGTACGCGTTCCGGTCATGACGGAGGTCGGAATCGTCACCGCCGACGGCGGCCGGTTGACAGCCACCAGCCAGGAGATCAGCTCCGGAGGAATGTCGCTGAAGACCAGTCATCCGCCCGAGCCGGGAAGCATGGTGGAAGTATCATTTTCATTGCTGACGCTGCCGCGCATCTGGGTACGCGGAAATGTCGCCTGGAGAAAGAACAACAAGACCTTCGGAATCCGTTTCGACACGTCCGACGGCCGCCGCCAGCGGCTGAAGGAGTGGATCATGGGCTACCTGGATACGTAGAGTTCATTGGACTGAGGGCAGGGTGCGAAACCCGCTGCTCAAAAAGTTGCCCTGGCATCAAGAGCCTTTCCGCTCCCCGGCATTTTCTTCCCGGCTACAATGTCAGCGTGAGTTCTTC
>PLHN01000093.1:7502-20864 GCA_003139975.1 Acidobacteriaceae bacterium | reverse complement strand
ATCAACTTCTGGCAGGCGCTGGGGATACTGACGCTCTGCCGGATTCTCTTCGGCCGCATGGGAGGCCACGGGTTCCGCCGCTCCAAATTTCGCGGTGGCATGGGTGAGCGGTGCTCGAACATGACGCCCGAAGAGCGGGAACGAGTGCGGTCGGGCATTCGCGCGCGCTGGGGCTTCGGGCCACGTGCCGGCGAGAGTAAGGTGGAGTGATGGAACCTATGCGCGAAGCATTGCAACCCAAGGCGAGGATTACGGGTGTCGTTTACCTGCTTTACTTTCTGACGGTAGTATCCGCCAGTGTCCTGGTTCGAGGGATTGTCGTATCGGGCGATGCTGCGGCTACGGCGGCCAACCTGCTGGCCCACGCGTCGTTATTTCGGTTGGGCTTGGCCACCAACCTCACCGCAACTGCGTTATATATCGCGGTGACGGTTCTCTTCTATGGCTTGTTTAAGCCTGTCAGCAAGACCGCCGCCTTGCTGGCAGCTTTCTTCAGCCTCGTGGGATGCGCGATTCAGGCTTTGGGCAGCGTCTTTCAAGCCGCCCCGTTAGTTGTGCTGGAAGGGAGTCCGTATCTCAGCGTATTTAAAGTGGAGCAGTTGCAGGCCGGGGCGCTGATGTTTTTCAAGTTGAGTGTCCAGGCTACTTACATCTACCTGGTATTCTTCGGGCTGTTTAATCTTCTGATCGGCTACGTCATTTTCAAGTCGACCTTTCTGCCTCGAATTCTGGGCGTGCTGATGGCGCTTTCCGGTTTGGGGTGGCTGATGTTTCTGTGGCCGCCGCTCGCAAACCATCTGCTGGCCTATATTGAAATTCTGGGCATCATCGCGGAAGCGGCGCTTATGCTGTGGCTTCTCGTGAAGGGCGTGAACGTTGAACGGTGGAACGAGCAGGCTAGGGCATAGACAGACGGGCTGGGCGGCCTATTCCAGGGCCAGAGCCATTTTGAGCGCGCGGTCCAATTCCTCAACCTTGGAGCGCGCCAGGGATCCAACGAAGCGTGTCAGCTGCACCTTGCGAAGGCTCACGAGGCTATCGCAGAGGATCCAGCTTTCATGTTTCAATCCTTCGTCGATGCCGACCGAGACCTGGGTGGAGAATCCATGGCCACGAGTGAGGATCGGGGCGCAAACGACCGTGGGGAATCTGGAATCGAGCAAAGTCTGGCGGCTCACGACCACGAAGCTGCGGTAAAGTTTAGGATCGTCGCCGGGATGATGAACGCGATAGATTTCGCCCCGTCTCATCTCATCATCTCCGCCGCAAGCTATGCGTCTGGCGCCTGGTACCGGAGGATGTCCTCGACTTCGGCGCTTAACTCATCTGCGGCTTTGTTGATAAGTTCAAGGTCGCGAGCTTCAACCTGTGCCCGCGCCCGCTTGCGCAGGTACTGGATCAGCACGGCTTCGATAAAAGCCGAGCGCGATTGCTTCGATCCCGCCATGCGATCGATACGGGTGAGCACCTCTTTCGACAGTGTGATAGAGGTCTTCTCCTTCATACTACTACTATACCACCACAGGGACAAGATGGAACGCGAAGTTGTCAAACACGTCAGCCTGTCTCAATGGAGGGCTTGCGCGGACAGTTCGCGCCACACGTTGGCGGTTAGTGTCCGCCGGTGAGGGGCATCAGAAGGCGCATTAACTGGATTACAGCGGGGCCGACGGTTACGAAGATGAGGGAAGGCATGACGAACAGGACGAGCGGGATGATCATTTTGACCGTGGTCTTGGCGGCTTGTTCTTCAGCGCGCTGGCGGCGCTCGGTGCGCAGGGAATCGGAGTGAACGCGGAGGGCCTGGGCCACGCTGGTTCCAAAGCGATCGGTTTGCACGAGGGTTCCGACGAGGGCGCGAACGTCTTCGACACCGGTGCGCGCGGCCAGATTGCGGAGCGCCTCGACCCGCGGTTTGCCGGCGCGCGTTTCGAGGTTGAAGAGATGGAACTCGGCCGAGAGCTCGGGGTGAGCGTGCTTGAGATCTTCGCCGACGCGATAGAGGGCCTGGTCGAGGGGCAGGCCGGCTTCGACGCAGATGACGGTGAGGTCGAGCGCATCGGGAAGGGCGAGGCGAATGCTGCGCTGGCGCTCCTGAATTTTTTTCTTCAGCAGGAAGCGGGGAATGAAGAAACCGAAAGCGAAAAGCCCGAGCAGAAGCAGAGGCGAATCGAATCCGGAAATCAGAAAGACGGAGAAGAAGCCGATAGCAGCGAACAGGACGCGCAGGCCGCGGTAAATGGAGACGTGCTGCTCGTCGCGGTATCCGGCCTGGATCAACAGGGCGCGAGTCTTGGAAACATCGTTCGGGGAGATGGGCAAAGCGCGGCTGAGGGGATCGAGCGCCTGCTGAATGCGCTCGCGCATGGGCTGCTTTTGCTGCGCCTTGGGACGTTGCCAGCCGATTTCGCGGAGGCGAGAGCCGAGCACCGACGAGGGCGCAAGGGTGGCGGCGCCGAAGGCGAACACGATCACAGCGATCGTGACGAAGATCAGGATGGCAAAAAGAAATTCCATAAATCAGCTGTCAGTTCTCAGTAAAGCAGACTTCAAGGTTTCAGGTTGCAGGTCTCAGGAAAACCAAGTAAATCTGAGTCCTCACTAAGGACGCAAACACGCGCGGAGGGCCAAGTCTCTTTACTGAGAGAGCTTTTCCTGAAACCTGAGACCCTTTGCTTTCGTTCTCCATATCAAACCTGGATTCTGATAATCCTCCGAATAACGAAGTAGCCGATGGTTTGCAGCGTAATTCCTCCGACAATTAAAAGGTGGCCGAGCGGATCGGTAAACAGGGGCTCGATGAAGCCGCGGTTCACGGTGAGCATGATCATGACCAGGGTCGGCGGAAGGGCCATGAGCAGGACCATGGTGAGGCGGCCTTGCGCGGTGTGCACGCGGACCTGGCGGAGAATCTTGAAACGCTCGCGGATCACGTAGGAAAGATTGTCGAGAATTTCGGCGAGATTGCCGCCGGTTTCGCGCTGCAGCATGACGGCGGTGACGAAGAATTTGACGTCGACGAGCGGAATGCGCTCGGTGAGATTGATGAGCGCGTCGCGGACGGGAAGGCCGAATTTCTGCTCTTCGTAGAGCTGGCGGAATTCGCTGGCGACGGGCTCGGAGATTTCGTTGGCGATCATTTCGAGCGCGGTGGTGAAGGCGTGGCCGGCGCGGACGGCGCGCGCGAGGGTATCGATGGCCTCGGGAAATTTCTCCTCAAACTTGGCGAAGCGCTTGGTGCGCATGTGGGCAGCCCAGGCATACGGAATGAAGAAGCCGAGCAACAGGCCCACCCAGCCGAAGATCCAGTTGCGGCCGAAGAGGAAGGCGACGAGGGAGAGAGCGACGGCCGAGACCGCGCACAGCATGAGAAAGTTTCCGGCACGAATATCGACGTGGCCCTGGGAAAGAACTTTCTGGAGCTCGGAAATACGATCGGAGCGCCGAAGAAAGTCATCGAACGCCGGAATCTGGCTGAGAGTTTCGTCGCGCAGGAGTTCGGCTTCGGGCTGGGGCTGATCGGCGGCTTTATCGACATTGCTAAGGCGGTCGCGCAGCGTGCGGGCGCGCGCGGTGCGCTCGTCGAACAGGGAGATAACGGCAAAAGCGGCGAACGTGACGGCGACAAAAACGAGGATGGCGAGCACGAAGGGCATGCGCTAGACCTCCAACCGCGATGCAAACAGCGCCGGATTCAGACGGCAGCCGGCGGTGGCGAGGCGCTCGGCGAAATGCGGGGCAATGCCGGTAGCGCAGAACGAGCCACGAACGTGTCCGGCCTCGTCGATGCCGATGCGATCGAAGGTGAAGACATCCTGCAGGGTGATGGAGTCGCCTTCCATGCCGGTGACCTCGGAGACGGTGATGACCTTGCGCGTTCCGTCGGAGAGGCGGGCGATCTGAACCACGGCGTGAATGGCGTTGGCCACCTGCTGGCGAATGGCGCGCTCGGGAATGTTCAGGTTGGCCATGGAGACCATGTTCTCAACACGGTTCAGAGCGTCGCGCGGGGAATTGGCGTGGACGGTAGTGAGGGAGCCTTCGTGGCCGGTGTTCATGGCCTGAAGCATGTCGAAGGCCTCCTCGCCGCGCACCTCGCCAACGACGATACGGTCGGGACGCATACGGAGACTGTTGATGACGAGCTGGCGCATGCGGACCGCGCCCTTGCCTTCAATGTTGGGCGGGCGGGTTTCGAGGCGGACTACGTGCTCCTGCTTGAGCTGAAGTTCGGCGGCGTCCTCGATGGTAACGATGCGCTCGGAATTCGGAATGTATCCGGAGAGGACGTTGAGGAGCGTGGTTTTGCCAGCGCCGGTGCCGCCGGAGATGAGCAGATTCAAGCGGCCTTTGACCATGGCGGAGAGCAGTTCGAGCATGGGCTCGGACAGGGTCTTGTTCTCCATCATGATGCGCGAGGTAACCGGATCGCGGCCGAAACGGCGGATGGAGAGGCAAGCGCCATCGAGGGCGAGGGGCGGAATGATGGCGTTGACGCGGGAGCCGTCCTGCAGACGGGCATCGACCATGGGCGAAGACTCATCGACGCGGCGGCCAATGCGGCTGACGATGCGGTCGATGATCTGCATCAAGTGCTGATTGTCTTTGAACGAGAGGCCGGTGATTTCGAGCTTGCCGGCACGCTCGACGTAGACGCGGTCGAAGCGGTTGACCAGGATGTCGGAGATGGTCGGGTCCTTGAGCAGAGGCTCGAGGGGGCCGAGGCCGAAGATTTCGTCGAGAATTTCGCGCGAGAGACGCTCGCGTTCGGCAAAGCTGAGAGGAACGGCTTCGCTGTTGACGGCGTTGCGGATGAGGACGAGAACTTCTTCGCGGGCAGCGTTGCCGTTGGAACGTCCGAGTTTTTCGAGGTCAAGGCGATCGAGGATTTTGCGATGCAGGTCGGCTTTGACCTGCTGGTATTCGGTGCGCTCGAAGGCTTGAAGGTTGGCCATCTCTTTATTGAATCATTGAATCATTGAATCATTTAGTCATTAAGCCATTGAGTCAAGAACACAGCTCCCGGCTAGAACTGTGCACTTAAGCGCTGCGTTCCAAAATCAGGTGCAAACGCGGACAAAAGCTTAACCACAGGGTACACGGAGGTGCACCGAGGACCTCTGGAATCCTGCGGCAGTTTCCTTACTTAAGTTTCGACGTATTCAAGTCTATACCGTCTTGAACAGCGACCATGCTGTTCGTTTTACTTCCAGGTCGTCTTTTGTCAGAAACTGGGCGAGGGCGGTGATGGACCGCCCAATTTCGGTGCTTCCCGTCTGCAGGACCGGAACTCCGCGATCGATGGCGGTGGAGACGGCGAAATACTGATTCGGAATGCGCCAAAGCACAGGGGCGCCGATAGCAGCCTCGGTCTCGGCTTCGTCAAATCCGGTAACTTTGCGGTAGCGGTTGAGGACCAGGCCAAAGCGGTCGCGGGAGCCGGTCTCGGCAAGAAATTGCGCGACGCGGGCGGCGCTCCAAAGACAAGCGACATCGGCGTGAGCGATGAGCAGGACCTTCTCCGAGAGGTTGCTGGCCAGGCGCGTGGCGCCATCGAGGCGGGAGGAAGCGTCGACAACGATGTAGTGAAACAGGCCGGCCATCATGTCGAACAAGCGAGCAAAGTCGGAGGCGGAAGGCTCGATGGCGGCGGGAGTAGGGGTTCCAGCCAGTACATGCAGGCCGCGGTCGGTGCGAGCCATGAAGCTATCGAGCAAAGAAGAATCCAGCCGATGCAGATTGGAGATGGCGTCGGTAATGGTGAACGCGGGTTTGAGATTGAGATGCAGGGCGCAATGGCCGAGGGGCGCCAGATCCACCAGGGCTGTGCTGGAATGAACGGATTGCAAAGCCAGGGCCAGATTCACGGCGACAGTGGTGGCGCCACTGCCGCCCTTCGCATTCACCACGGTGAATACTTTGCCGCGGCGATTTTCACGTCCGGGCTTGCGGCGGCTCGAAGTGAGGCGGACAAAGGCCTCGAGCAGGTCGGTTGTGCTGGTCGGGCGCTCGATGTATTCGCGAACGCCGGAGCGCATGGCGTTGACGATCAACTGCGAGTGCGTCATGGGGCCGATGGCGAACAGGGCCGCGCCGGGAATTTCCTGGTGCAGGACTTCAATGGCGCGCAAAGCGTCCGGGGCGACATTGCCGGCAATATCGACCAGAATCACGTCGGGCGAAAAGGCCTGGGTTCTGTGGATGACGGAATCGGTTGCCGCCTGGGGCATGGTGGAGTTGGCGCAGACGGTACGCGCGACACTGGTGCCGTCGACCAGAACCTGGAGCACGGCACGCTGGTCGCTGTCGGTGGCAAAAATGGCTACGGATAGTTCCGGCATAACAACCCCACTACCTTTTCAGAGCCGCGTGCTGACGTCCAGCCCCTAAAAGGGCGTCTGATTTCTTGCGACTTGCGGCATCGCTAAAGCGCTGCCCTGATACGAACCTTATACAGAACCGAAGAGCGCTGTCTTGCTACGGGCCATCTCCCGAAACGTTCGCGGGCGTGCTTCGCGATCTTCAGCCTACGGCCTCTTGCCGTCAAACTTGTTGCTATCCAGATTGGGCATGGGCATCGGCGGTCCCTTGGGGGCCTCCGCGCTCGGGGAAATCCGGCGCGCCGTGCACAGGACCATCAATTCCGAATTGTTCTTCTGGAGGCTCTTGCTCCGAAAAAAGGCGCCGAGGATCGGGATATCACCGAGTCCTGGAATTTTATTGATGATGTCAGTGACGCGATTGTCGAGCAGTCCGGCAATGACAAAACTCTGGCCATCCTGCAACTCGAATTCGGTATCGGCTTTGCGGGTGCTGATGGCGGGAACGGTCGTGCCGGAAACGCTGACGGAGTTGGCGTAGTCGAGCGTGCTCACCTCGGGCATGACATGCATATGAATGTTGCCGTTGGGCTGGATTACGGGGGTGAACTTGAGGCGCACACCGAACTCGCGGAACTGAATGGTGACGGTTGCGATGCCACTGGCGTTCTGTTGCGCCACGGGAAAGGGAAATTCACCTCCGGCGAGAAAACTGGCTTCCTTGCCGTTGACGGCAACCAGATTGGGTTCGGCCAGAATCTGCAGGAGACTTTTCTGCTGGAGGGCCTCGATCACTGCGCCCAAATGAACCTGCGGGTTGAAAAAGAACATGTTCAGCAGGTTGGTAACCGTGGAAGTACTGGGATACACGCTGCCGGAGCCCGTATCGTTGATCGCTCCCAAGCCGCCGACGCCGCCGAACTGGCCGGTGGTGATACTGCCGATCGTGTTTCCCGACCCGGTCGAAAACATGTTGATGCCGAGCTGAGACATGGCCGAGCGATCGACTTCGGCGAACTTGACTTCAAGCAGGACCTCCTGGGCGCCGACGGGGCCGAAGGTCAAGACGTTGACCACATTCTTGGAGTAGGCCGAGGCAAGCGCACCGGCGTGCTTGGAAACATCCTCGGTGGTGACGTGGCCGGAGAGAACGATGGCGTTTCGCGAAGGCGTGACTTCAATCTGCTCGTTGGGAAACAGCTTTGTCATTTCCTCGCGGGCGGCGGTGATATCGACGTCGACGCGCAAGTCGAAACTGCGGGAGCGTTCCAGTTCATCCCAGATGAGCAAGGAGATTTCGCCGGGAGAAAGTCCATTGACCAGGACTTGGGTGGGGGTGACGACCAGGGCGTCGGCAACGCTGGGATCGGTGACGGAAACGCGCCGGAGCCTTTCCGTAGTATTGATGAGAATGGATTTCCCGACCATCACGCGGAGCGGGGCGGCGGCGGGATTCTCCGGTGCGGAGGCGGCGGAGTTGGCCGGAGGGGTCGGAGCGTTATTTGCCGGAGCCGTGTTTGTCTGGGGGTTGTCCTGGGAGGGCGCGGAAGCGGCGGAACTGCTCTCCGCGACGTTGCTGGCGAAGACCGGGATCGCAACGAGAAGCAACGCGGCGGTGGTGAGCGAGAGAAATTTCATGAAACGCGACCTTTGCAAGGAGGCCACAACCTCCTCGAGGAAATAAAGCGTTACGAAGCGGCGTAGGCTGGGGGGCTCAGTTGGGGTCATCGGGTTTGAACTTGGCTTCATCGCGCTTGCTGCCCTTGATGATTTCCACCTGGAAAGGAACGGGTGGAAGCTGAGGCGCGGCTTTTGCGACCATCTTGTGAATCCTGGGCTTGGCCTCGGCAACCGGGGCGGCGCCACCGGGGAGCAGCGAACTGGCCTTAGTCGGGTCGAGCGATTCCTTGCGCGTGTCGAGCGGGTTTCGCAAGGCGAGCTGAATGCGCCCTTCCTGGGTAGCCAGGGTGAGTCTCTGGGCGTCATCGGGAGAGACCAGGAGCGTAATCACGCCGGCATTGCCGACGTCGCCGGTCACGCGGTCCAAAAGGCTCCGGCCCACGGCGATCACAGCGACGTTCTCCAGGACGGTAGTGGTCTGATCTTCGCCCGCGCCATGAATCCCGGTAGCCATCACATCGACGCGCGTGCCGGGCTGTACAAAGCCGGCGACGGACACGACGTCATTGACGCGGACCGAGACAGCGCGCATGCCCTGCGGGATCAAGGAAGGAAGTCCGGCGCCGGCGTTCTCATCCGCCAACTTGTCGGGCAAGACAAAGTCGCCGCGCGAGATGGGGAGAATGACACCCCGACCCTGGATCTGGGCGATGCGGTTGAAGGCGCCGGGAGGCACGCTGGCGGGTGGGAAAGCGGCGAGGTGCACGTCGTGTTCGGTCAACTTGGAACCGATTTGAACGTCATTGGAAGCAACCACGACCTGCACCATCTGCTGGTTGTTGGCGGCATGGGCGCGCAACTGGTTGTAGACCGTGTAGCTGACCAGCAGCCCAACGGCCAGAGCGAGACCTCCGATCATCAACAAGCGGCTTCGGTTCATTCCACTCCTTACTTACTCAAGACGGGACTCCGTCGCGCGGCCGCAAATGTAACAGCGGGCGAGCGCAACGCGGCGATTTGCGTGGCCTGAACTAATTGGATCCGACGGCGCTGGCGACCTGCGAGAACACGTTGTTCGCGTTGGAGCCGATCAATCGCACGGTGCCGATCACGATCACGAGAATCACCGCGAGCATAACCGCGTATTCGGCGATGTCCTGGCCTTGTTCATTGCGCCACAAGAAGTTAATCAATTCATTCATTCTAGTCTCCTCAGACCTTACGTCAGAGTTGTGAAGCGAGCCGCGTTCCTGGGAACCGGCCTTCCGATCCGGGCACACGTTCTCTGCATGTCAAGCTCATCCCGACGATGGCACGGAAGGGAACTCCATTCCCGGTATGCGCTCTAGTTTCGCAGATTCAGCCCGCCTCTGGTAAACATTTTTTCACTTTATGGCCGTTTTGACGATAGTGCCGGAAGTAACGCCTGCTGATTGGGATGGTTCCGGACAAAGATTATGGCTTGGGAGTCGTGGTAGGGAACGGTCCAGCGCTGGTCGAGGAGGAGGGCCTGGGCGAGCGCGGTATCGGGAGGGATGAGCACGGTTTCGACGTGCCAGCCGTCAAGAATTGCCTGCCAGCCCTGGCGCAGATTCGGAACGGTTTGAGCGGCTTGCTTGAGGAGGTCGCCGCTATAGAGATCGGAGCGGCCGTCGGCAAATGGGCGATATTGCGGGTAGAGATTCCAGATGACGTACCCTCCCCAGTCATAGTAGGCGAAAAGCCTTTCTGGGAACTGCCCGGCGCGCAAGAACGCGACCGCATTGCGGGGGAACAAAGCGGCCGCGTGGGCATTTTGGGTGTTGGCGAGAGTGGTCCATCGCCAGAGAGCGAAAACGGCGAGGAAGACAAGCGCGGCTGAGTAAGAAAGCGTCCGGAAGCGTTGGCGCGGCGGGCGATGCGCCGAAGGCCACGCCGGTTGCGCCGAACGCGGGAGCGCCTGCGCGATTACAGGCATGGCCACGAGCATAAAGATGGGAATGTGGCGGACCGCATCGAGCGCGGACAAGAGCATAAACATTAGAGGTACGAGCGCGCGTCCATGGACCGGAAAGCGGGACCAGGCGAGCGCGACAAGGAGAAGCAGGAGAACCAGGAGAAATGGGAAGTACATGGAGCGGTGAAAGTCGGGCGAGAGCCACTCGACAATCAGGGAACGCAATTCGGAGGCACGCACGGTTTCGAACGGATAACGGTAGAGGCGGGCTCCGGCGGGATTCAAAGGGACCAGCGCCAGACAGGCGAGTGTGGCAAGGAGGACTCGCGTGAGGATGGGGCGAGCTTCGGGCCAGGGGATGGTTCCGGCGAGCGCTTCGAGGAACAGACCGCCGGCGTAGAGGAGCAGGAGCGCGGGGCCGAGGGCGAACCCGGCGTGCAGGTTGAGCCAAAGGAGAAATAGAGGAGGAATCCAGAGCAGAAGGCGAGGCCGCTGCTCGGCCCGATCGAGCAGCCATAAGAAGAGGCTGGCGAGCAGAAGGGTAAACATCTGGGGGCGGGATCCCCAGCAGGGAGCCGAGGCCATGGCACCGAGGACGGTTGCCGCCGCCGCCCAGTGGGGCTCGCCGGACCATTCACCCGAGAAAGCCAAAACCGGGCTTCCACCCCAGAGCGGCAACCCCGGCCGTTCTGGGGGCCCCGGGCTTGCCGGGGACCCCAAGCAACGCCAATAAAGAAGAAGGAAGCCTGCCGTGGTGATCAGCGAGGAAAACACGATCAGGGCGGTGGGGCCGGCGAGCCTCCACAGGGCATAAAAGATAACTTCCGACAGCCATTCGTGAGACACCCAGGGGCTTCCGCCGCGAGTGAATGAGAACGGATCGGTGTGCGGCACGTGGCCGGTTTCGACGATCCACTGGCCGGTGCGCAAGTGCCACCAGAGATCGGGGTCGGTGGCGGTGCGGGCGGTCATGGCCAGCAGGCCGAGGGAAAGGACTGCTGCAAAAAAGAGGCGCTTGTCGGCGAGAATGGTCATGAGCGATGGCGCGGTAATTATAGAATCAGACGTTGTTGGCGGGCGGAACAGTTGTTGCCAAGCGCTGAGGACGAGTGAATATCAGAACCAGCATGGGGAGGTAGAAGCCGAGTACGCTCCAGCGGCCACTTGAGCGAGAAATGTGCATGGAGCGTTGTAGTATCCAGATTGTCGCAGATTTCGCGATGAGGGAGCGATGATGACAGAAGGAAAAGCTTTGGGAGGTTGCCACGGCTCATTTGGTTATGGTTTGTGCCGGTCGTGATTTGGATTTTCTGGAAGTACGAACGCGGTCACGCGGCCGACGCGATAGGAAACGACGATGAAACAAACCATGTCCGCCAAGCGACTCTGGGCAGTGTTGGCTGCGCTCGTATGCGCCGCCGGAGTGTGGCTGTTTGCGCAGCGCGTGCTGGTTCCCTATCAAGTTGCCGATGCCGCGGCTCAAGGGCGGCCACGCGGCGGATATCTTTCCGATCTTTATCCGCGCTGGCTAGGCGCCAGGGAACTGCTGTTGCGTGGGCGGGACCCTTATAGCGCCGAAGTCACGCGCGAGATTCAAGCTGGATATTACGGGCGTGCTCTCGATCCGGACCGAAGCGGATGGCAAAACTACCAGCAGGGATTTTTCTACCCCGTGTACGTTGCGTTCTATCTTGCGCCCACAATTCATCTTCCGTTTGGGATGGTGCAAAAGGGATTCTTCTGGATGTTGCTGGGGCTCGCGATTATGACGACTCCCCTCTGGTTGCGGGTGCTGCGCTGGCGGGCGTCCCTGTGGGTACAGGCGATTTTCGTGATCTTGACGATTGGGAGCGTGCCCTTCATGGAGGGCCTGAAACTGCAACAGATAACGCTCTTCGTGGTTCCGCTGTTGGCGGTGGCGATGGCGCTGCTGGCAGTGGATTGGCAAATCCCGGCTGGCGTTCTGCTGGCGCTGACCACCATCAAGCCGCAGTTGGTCTGGCTGGTGTTGTTGTGGCTAACGATGTGGACGGCGGCGGACTGGCGGCGGCGGTATCGCTGGGCCACGGCATTTGTGATCTCCATGGTCATTCTGTGTGCGGCCTCGGAGTGGTACCTGCCGCACTGGATTGTCCGTTTCTGGCAGGCGCTTCACGAATACCACAGCTACACGGGGGAGAGGCCGCTAATGGATGAGTTGATTGGCGTTCTCGCGGGCCGGGCATTTGAACTTGTGGCGTTGGCTGTGATGGCAGCTGTTTGCTGGAGGGAGCGTCGGCATCCGGCGAACACCGGCGCTTTTGCGTTCACGCTGAGCCTCGTGCTGGCTACCACGGTCCTGGTTGTGCCCAGCCACGGACTTTACAATCAGATGCTCCTGGTACCGGCATTAATGATCATGCTCAAGGAGCGGCGGATGATTTGGCAGCGGAGCGTCGTCAACCGTGTCCTATCCGTAATCACAATCGCGCTGATTAGTTGGCCGTGGTTATGGTGCTTTGGGCTGTCGGTGTTTTCTTTTATATTGCCGCCGGAGACAGTGGAGCGGGGCTGGGCGATCCCTTTCTGGACGGCGCCGCAGATTCCGGTGGGTGTAGCGGCGGCGATGCTGGTTTATGCGGGGCAGCGCACTTTTGCCGCATCGGGAGAGGCAACTACGTCGTAGAATGCTGTGGGGGCCGCGTGGGACGCTGGCGCGACCGGGGGAAACGAAGGGTCCATGTCGGTATCGTCGTCATCGCATTCGTCGCATTCCGGAATTTCGAGCATATTTCCGGTTGCGATCTTTGTGCAGGGGAGCGAGCAGCAGACGCTGTCGCTGAACCATACTCCTTATACGGTGGGCCGCAAGGTGGATCGCGACCTGGTGATTGCCGATCCGCGGGTGTCGCGCGAGCATGCCCAGCTCGTCTCCGAAAATGGCGAGTTTTTTGTCGTCGACCAGGGGAGCAAGCACGGCACGTTCGTCAACGGGGAAAAGATTGAGCGTCACAAGCTGCAACGGAATGACCGGCTGGAATTTGGCGCGCGCGACATCGCGTACCTGATTTTTAACCCTCTGCACTCTACGTCGAACACGGCGCGCGAATTTTTGAGCCAGATCTCCGGGATTCAGATTGCGCCGGAGGCGAGCGACCTGGAAAAGCTGACGCTGTTCATGGAGGCGGCGCGCAAACTCAACACGATTGGGGTGCTCGACGAAATCCTGGTGACGCTGCTGGAAGCGACACTAAAACTGACGCGGGCGGAACGGGGATACATCTTTCTGCGCGACAGCGACGGGAGCCTGACGCTGGCGGCGGGTCGTAACTCCAAGAGTGAGCCGCTGCTGGACGACAAGACCATCTCGCGCTCGGTGCTGGACGCCGCGCTCACCACCAACTCCGAATACCTGGTCACCGACACCAGCCAGATGCTCGATGTGAAGGAGCGGCAAAGCATTGTGGCTTTCGATTTGCGCACGGTGATCTGCATGCCGTTGCGCAA
>PLHN01000093.1:0-7462 GCA_003139975.1 Acidobacteriaceae bacterium | reverse complement strand
GCCGAAGAAGCGGGGCGGCGCTACCAGCAGGAATTGTCGATCGCGGCGTCGATTCAGCAACGGCTGCTGGCGGTGACGATTCCCGAGGTTTCGTTTGCGCGCATTGGCGGACGCAACATGTCTTGCAAGGAGATTGGCGGCGACTTCTTTGAAGCCGTCAATACGCCGGCCGGATTGGCGGTGGTGCTCGCCGATGTGAGCGGTAAAGGGGTGTCGGCGGCGCTGCTGGCTTCCACACTGCAGGGTATGGTGTATTCGCAGCTGATTTCGGGTATGCCGCTGGTCGAGATTGTGGCGGCGGTGNNGGCGATCTGGAATACGTCAACTGCGGACATATCCCGCCGGTATGGATCTGCGGCACGGAAGTGCTGCGGCCCTCGCATGGGAATCTTCCGGTCGGACTGCTGGGCGACGCTACTTACTCCAGCGACCGCTGCCAGATGCGGCCCGGGGACCGGCTGATTCTGGTGACCGACGGCGTGACCGAAGCGGAGAACGCGCGCGGAGACATGTTCGACAGCGAGCGGCTGGAGAGGGTGGCGGGGAAGAGCAAGTCGATGGAGGACATTTTTACCGCGGTCGCGGATTTCTGCGGAGGCACTCCGCTGAACGACGATTGCACGGTGGTGGAGCTGGCGTACACGGGGAGCTAGGGGGCGCTGCAAACCGATCGCAGCGGATGTATCGTCAGAGAATGCAGTGGTATTGTTACGTCGCTTACTTCCTCGCGGGCGCTTTCCTGGTTAACGCAATTCCGCACTTCGTCAACGGCGTGTCAGGGCGGCCATTTCCTACTCCATTCGCCTCGCCGCCAGGCAGAGGCCTTTCTTCGCCGGTAGTGAACGTGCTCTGGGGCACGCTCAACTTCGCGGTCGGATACGTCCTCGTGTTTTTTGTCGGAGAGTTCCAGCCACGCAACATCCTTCACGTGCTGGCGATGGGAGCAGGCGGGCTGCTGATGGCGATTATGTCGGCGCGAACCTTTGGCCAACGGCTCGCAGGCAAACAATAGGCGATTTGCCCTACAGCTTCGCTATCCTGTGGATTTCTACCGTGGACCAGGTTTTGTCGGCGGCGTGGCAAAGTTTTTCGAGTGCGCAGTCGGCGCACTTTGGACCTCGCGCCACGCAGAGTTTTCTTCCGTGCCAGATCACTTCGTGCGAGAAGTCAGTCCAGCGATCCCGGGGAATAATCTGCATCAGATCCCGCTCAATCTTTTGCGCGTCGTCGTGTTTGGTCAGTTCGAGGCGGCGGGAAATTCGGGTGACGTGCGTGTCGACGACTACGCCCTCGTTTTTCTTGAACCATGTTCCAAGGACGACGTTAGCGGTTTTTCGGGCTACGCCGGGGAGAGTGAGGAGCTCGTCCATGGTTTGAGGGACTTCGCCTCCGAAGTCGGAGACGATCTTGCGGGCCGCGCCCGCCACGGATTTTGACTTGTTGCGGAAGAAGCCGGTCGAGTAGATGTCGGGCTGCAACTGCTCGGGCTCGAGGCGGGCGAAGTGCTGCACGGTCGGATACTTTGCAAAGAGTTCGGGCGTCACCATGTTGACGCGCACATCGGTCGATTGGGCGGAGAGAATGGTTGCCACCAGCAATTCCCATGCGCTGCGGTGCTGGAGGGCGCAGGTTACGCCGGGATACATCTGGTCGAGGCCGGCAATTATTTGGCGCACGCGATCAGCGCTTAGCGGATCGTAGGCCGGGACAGATTTCTTTTTTGCAGCGGTGGCCTTCGACTTGTTTCCCGGCAACGGCGACGCATCGCGAATTGCGGGCCCGGCCGCGGTTTTCGCAGGAACACGAACTGGGCGAGACACGCGTTCGTGGCGTCCGCTGCGGCTGGGTTGGCGCGGCATGTTTCCGCGGGGCATGGGGATCTCCTGGGAAGAAGGCTATGGTAACAAAAGCGGGGGCAGAGGAGTCCTTGTGCTTGAGGCGGCGGGCGGGGACGCCCGCCGGACAGCCGGCGAGACGCCGGCGCTACAAACTGCGCTCGATTGCAGGGACAGGCGGGGTGTCCCACATCGTCCGTAACTGGTCGATTATTGACGTCTGCGAAGGCGATTAGTAGTCTGGAGGTCAAAGGTAAAAACTGTGGCCGTCAAGAACATTAAACTCGGACAGGTGTGGCGTCAGGATGAAAGTGGAAGGGATTTCCTCGTCACGAAGGTGTACAGCGAGGTGTTCTCGCAGTATGCGGTTTTACGTCCGGCGGAGGTCACGGCGCCCGATCAGCCCACCGTCAAGGTGAAAGTGACGAAGGCCGCCGAGGGAGTAGCTTTGCCGGGCTTCAGCTTCACGCAAGAAGGGGCGTTCTAGGATTGAGGCATTGAACCATTTAGTCATTTAATCATTGAGGCATGACACATCGGCTCACTAGATTGGCTCGGCCTTAGCCATTTACTCACCGGCGCTTCCCTCATAGGGTTTTCAATGATTCAATGCCTCAATGACTGAATGATCCAATGCCTCAATGATTTGATGTCTCAATAGCTCCATGACTGAAAAGATTCTCGCCATCCTATTCGTTTTCATTAAGACCATTGTGACCGCTACCGGATACGGCGGGCTGGCCATCCTGATGGCGATTGAGTCGGCGTGTATTCCCCTGCCGTCGGAGCTGATCATGCCGTTCGCCGGCTACCTGGTTTTTCAGGGGACGATGAAGCTGGTGTGGGTGGCGACGGCGGGCGCGATTGGGTGCAACCTGGGCTCGCTGGTTGCCTATGAGATTGGATGTTATGGCGGCCGGCCGCTGGTGGAGCGGTATGGACGATGGATTCTGATGGGCCGCCGCGAATTGGACTGGGCCGACCGATTTTTTGAGCGTTGGGGAGAAGCGGCCGTATTTGTCGCGCGATTGCTGCCGGTGATTCGGACGTTCATCGCGCTGCCTGCCGGGATCGCGCGCATGCCGCGCGTAAAATTCCATGTCTATACCTTCCTCGGATCGTGGCCGTGGTGCTTTGCGCTGGCCTATGCGGGGATGAAGCTGGGCGAGAACTGGCGGACGATCGGGAAGTATTTCCATCAGATGGATGCCGTGATCGGCGTGCTGCTGGTGACGGGGATTGCCTGGTTCGTGTGGTCGCACTGGCAGAACCGGCTGCGGACTGACGAGAGCTAGCATCTGCTTAAGCAAAATCGGCCATGTTTTTCCTTAATTTGTTTCTTCATCCCTGGATCTTTCTGCTGCAAGCGCTGGCGATTGTGCACTTCATCCGGCGGCGGCCGGATACGTATTGGATTTTCATCATTCTGTTTCTGGGGCCGCTGGGCGCGATCATTTATCTGGCGGTTGAGGCGCTGCCTGACATTGGCCTGCTTGGGCAATCGTTCAAGGTGTTTCCGCGGCGCTCGCGCATTCGGGAACTGGAACGGGCGATCCACGACAATCCGTCGGCTGGAAATTATGAGGAACTGGGCGACCTCTACATGGACGATGGGAGGATCGCAGAGGCGCGCGCGGCTTTTGACCGGGCAATTGCTGCGCGGGCCGATACGCTCGATCCTTTTTATCGGCGCGGCGTTTGCGCTTTGCAGTTGGGAGATGCGGCGGCCGCCCTGCCTGATCTGGAGCGCGTGGTCAACAAAGAAGCTGACTACGATTTTCAACGCGCTGCCGGATTGCTGGCTCACGCTTACGCTTTGACAGGTCAGAAGGAAAAGGCCGAGCAGTTATTTCGCAAGGTGACGGTCACCTCGACCTTGTCGGAGACTTACTTGAACTTTGCCGAATTGCTGGCCTCGGAGAATAAGAATGCCGAAGCGCGCGAGTGGGCGCAGAAGGTGCTCGACAAGAAGCCTTCGATGCCGGGATATCTGCGGCGGCGGGAGCGGCCGTGGTTCCGGCGCGCGGGGGAGATGCTGAAGAGGGTGGGGGCATGACCGACAAGGATGTCATCAAGCGAAGTCTTCTTTTGATGCGAAGCTGCATTCTTGCTGTCGAGAAAGCGCTGCCGAACACGGATCCGGAACTGATTGGAGGCTTTTTCGCGGATCTGCTTGACCTCTGGGAGACGGGACAACAGTTGGATCGAGAGTTGAAAAAGCTCAAGAAGTTTCGGTTCCCGCGAGACCGAGAAAAACTGTACGACGTCCTGATATGGATCGATGCAATTCAGGTTGACATGGCTTCTTACTGGATCGGCGAAGTCAAGAAAGACGGGAGGAAGCTACGTCGAGCTCTAGACAAGTTGGAGCGGGGGGAAGGCACGAAAGGGAGACGGGAAAAACCTATGTCTCGGCAAAGAGGAAAACGCATCACGGATGCGAGAAGCAAAAGTCCTGAGGTTGCGCTTAGACCCGCGCAGAAGGTGGAGCTTGAGAAACGCCTTAAGACGCTCGATCGGAATCGTGCCAGTGCGGTGACGTGGAAACAATTGCGAGCCGAGCTGGCTCGGCGGCGTGGGTCCACGTGACCGAAACAAAAACACTTAGCACTCACCTTAGGTGAGAATGCCTTGCGGCAGCCAAGATTGGGAGAGGGAATAGGGGTCCTTCGACTCGTAGCTGCGGCGCTTTGCTTGCAGCTCCTTCGCTCAGGATGACAGGTACCTAAACTACAGCCAACCGCACAGTGCTATCCTTCCCTCGATGCGAATTTCCCACCTTGAATGCACTCGCTGCGGCGAGCATCTTCCCGCGGATCGGCCGCAGAATACTTGTCCTAAGGATGGCGGCGTGCTTTTTGTCCGCTACGATCTCTCCGCCATGAAAGGAAAGTTTCGGCGCGAGGATCTTCGCGGGCGCGTGGCTTCCATGTGGCGCTATGCTGACGTGCTTCCCGAACTTGCCGCAAACGAAGCGCCGGTCACGCTGGGCGAGGGTTTCACTCCAATGCTGGCGAGCCGCGAACATGCCAATGTTTACATCAAGGACGAGGGGCTGAATCCTACGGGATCGTTCAAGGCGCGCGGCATGTCTGCGGCGGTCACGATGGCTCGGTTCTTTGCTCGGCAATCTGGGCCGAAGAAACTGGCGGTGCCTTCGGCTGGAAATGCGGGGGGCGCGCTGGCGGCTTACGCTGCGGCTGCCGGCCTCGAAGCTTACATCTTTATGCCCAAGGATGTTCCGCTGGCCAACCGCATGGAGTCGGAATATTTCGGCGCGCACGTCACGCTGGTCGATGGCTTAATCAGCGATTGCGCCCGCATGGTTGCTGAGCGGAAAGAGAAAGAGGGATGGTTCGACGTCTCTACGCTCAAGGAACCGTTTCGCGTGGAAGGCAAGAAAACCATGGGCTACGAAGTCGCCGAGCAGCTGGATTGGAAGTTGCCGGACGCGATCATCTATCCGACGGGCGGCGGCGTGGGCATGATTGGCATGTGGAAGGCGTTTGAGGAGATGGAACAGTTGGGATGGATCGGCAACGATCGTCCTGAGAAAGCGCGGCCGAAAATGATAACCGTGCAGGCCGCCGGGTGCGCGCCGATTGTCAAGGCTTGGGAAGCAGGGAAGAGCGTGTCCGAAATGTGGACCGGCGCCGAGACGTTTGCCGCGGGGCTGCGCGTACCCAAGGCTTATGGCGACTATCTGATTCTCGACATTCTGAAGAAGAGCGGCGGCGCGGCAGTGAGCGCGACCGACGAAGAAATTGTCGCGGCCACGCGTCAGTGGGCGAGCGTCGAAGGCGTTTTCGCCGCGCCTGAAGGAGCGGCTTCGCTGGTGGCTTATCAGAAGCTGCGGGCCAGCGGGTTTCTGCGCGAGGAAGATACGGTGGTGCTGTTCAATACGGGCACGGGCTATAAGTATCTGGACATGATGGACGCGCAGGAACGGGCGTCACAGCGGAAGATGCCGGCGGCGCGTAACATTGGCGGGATTATCGGGCCGTATTGAGATAGGCGAAGGCTGATTCCAGCTCACAGGGCGGAGGGCGAGACGCCCTCCGGACAGCCGGCGAGACGCCGGCGCTACTGTCTTACTTGATCTCCGGGTGCCGGGCGCATGATCTTTTCACAACCATCCTTTCAGGCCCAGCGCGGACAAATGGTGCGCACGCAGTTGGCCGAGCGCGGCATTCGCGATCCGCGCGTGCTGGAGGCGATGATGCCGTACTTCACCGGCAAGTTTGGCAACGCGGCCAGCCGCAACCACCAGTTCGGCTGGGAGGCCGAGAAGGCCGTCGACATCGCCCGCGAGCAGGTCGCCAAGCTCATCGGCGCCACCGCNNATGGGATCCGTGCCGCGGCACGAGTTTGTGCTGGAAGAATTTCGCGACCGCGCCTACGAAGATTACCCGTTGCCGATTGGCGAGGGACAGACGATCTCTCAGCCATATATTGTGGCGGCGATGCTGGAGCATCTGGCTCTGCGGGAGAGCGATCGCGCGCTCGAAGTGGGCACCGGGTCGGGGTATGTGACAGCGTTGCTCTCAATGCTCTGCGCTCAGGTGTTCTCCGTCGAACGATGTGCGCCGCTGGCTAACTCGGCGCGAGCGGCGTTGCTGCGGTTGGGCTACAACAACGTCGCGATCCACGTAGGCGACGGAACGCTGGGTTGGAGCGAGTTTGCGCCGTTCGATGCAATTCTGGTTTCGGCGGCGACTCCCGAAGTTCCGCCCGCTCTGGTTGAGCAATTGCGCGAAGGCGGACGCATGATTCTGCCGGTGGGTCCGGCGTGGAGCCAGGAATTGCAACTGCTCTCGAAAGTGGGCGGACGGGTCGAGGTGAGGATGCTCGAAGGTTGCCGGTTTGTTCCGCTGGTGGGAGGAAGAGTGGACAGTGGCTAGTGGCCAGTGATCGGTGACCGTCGCGCAACATCTTGGCTGCCGCCAACCGACTTTCGATTCCTTGAATGAGCCCAAATGCCGAATTCCCTGGCCACTAGCCACTGACCACTGCTTTACAATGTCGCCGTGGGTTTTCTGCATAATCTCAAAGTTACGCTGGAGATGATCAAGTGGGAGCACTCTATTTTTGCGCTCCCGTTTGCATTGTGCGGGGCGTTGCTGGCGGCGCGAGGGGTGCCGACCTGGCATCAGTTGACGTGGATCGTGGTGGCGATGGTGTCGGCGCGGTCGGCGGCGATGGCGTTTAACCGGCTGGCGGATGCTTCGATTGATGCGGCGAATCCGCGGACGGCGACTCGGGCGCTGCCTGCGGGAGTGCTGACGCCGGCGTTTGTTACGACATTTGTGTTGATCTCGTGCGGCGTGTTTGTGCTGGCGGCTGCGGAGTTGAATCGGCTTACGCTTTGGCTTTCGCCGGTGGCGCTGGCGGNNTGGATTGCGGTGCGCGGGTCGCTGGATCCGCGGATTCTTCTCCTCACGGCTGCGGTTACGTTTTGGGTGGGCGGGTTCGATGTGATTTACGCTTGTCAGGATTATGAGTTTGACCGAGAGCATGGTCTGCATTCGGTGCCGCGGTATTTGGGGATTCATGCTGCGCTGTGGGTGGCGCGCGGGTTTCATCTGGTGATGCTGGGGCTGCTGGTGGGGCTGGTGCTTGCGTTTGGG
>PLHN01000246.1 GCA_003139975.1 Acidobacteriaceae bacterium | reverse complement strand
GGATTCGCCTGCACCCGGACGGCGGGACGCTGCCCTCCGCTGATGCTCACGAGGCCCACTCCTTTGAGCTGGGAAATCCTCTGCGCCATGCGCGTTTCCGCCAGCTCTTCGACCTTCGGCAGCGGCACCGTCGTGGACGTAACGGCCAGCGTCAGAATCGGCGCGTCGGCGGGATTCGTCTTGCTGTAAATCGGCGGTGTCGGCAGGTTCGAAGGAAGAAGACTCTGCGCCGCGTTGATCGCCGATTGCACTTCTTCTTCGGCCACGTCGATGGGCAGGGTGAGGACAAATTGCAAAACCACCACCGAAACCCCGCCGGCACTGGTCGACGTCATCTGGCCCAGTCCCTGCAACTGGCCGAATTGCCGTTCGAGCGGCGCCGTCACGGTCGTGGCAGTAACATCGGGGCTGGCGCCCGGATAAAACGTCAGCACCTGAATGGTGGGGTAATCCACCTGCGGCAAGGCCGAGACCGGCAGCTGGAAATAGGCTACAATGCCTGCCAGCAGGATTGCGGCCATGAGCAACGAAGTTGCAACCGGCCGCTGGATAAATGGCCGAGAGGGACTCAAGGCTTCTTCTTCTCCGATGGCGCGCCTTGCGGCGCGTTCTGCGGTTGCGCTTGTTGTGGCTGTGATTGCGACGGTGGTGGCGCCTGCGAGCGCTGTCCCGGCACCTGTTGCACCACATTCACCTTGGCGCCGTTTTGCAGTTTCTCAAAGCTACTGTCGGCGACCACTTCGTCAGGATTCAACCCGGTGACCTCGGTCAATCCATTGTCGGTAACTCCGGAGGTTATGTTGCGTTGCTGCGCCGCACCGTTCTGGATCACCCATACGAAGGCTTGCGTCCCGTTATGCTGAATGGCAGACGCGTCCACCAGCGTTACATCGTGCAGGGTGCTCACCAGCAGGCGCGTATTCACAAACTGATTAGGAAATAACTCGTTGTTCTTGTTGTCGAAAAGGGCGCGCAATTTCACCGTGCCGGTCGTGGTATCAATCAGGTTATCGGTCGTGATCAACTTGCCGGTGGCGATCATCTTCGACTGAGCGCGGTCCATCGCCTGTACCGCCAGTAATTGTGTCTTGTGCATCTGCGCCAGCACCTGCTGCAGATTGTCTTCGGAAATCGTGAAGACGACGGTGATGGGCTGAAGCTGCGTGATGACAGCCAGCGTCGTCCCGCCGCCGGCACTCACCACGTTCCCCGGATCCACCAGCCGGAGGCCGACCCGGCCCGTGATGGGCGCAACGATGTGGCAAAATCCAACCTGTACGCGGTCATAGTCGACCGTGCCCTCATCGTTCTTCACCGTGCCCTTGGTTTGCTCGACCAGCTTTTCCTGATCGTCGACTTGCTGCTTCGCAATCGCATTGCGGGCCCATGCAGCCTGGTAGCGAGCCAGGTCCATCTGCGCCTGTTCCAACACGTGGGTATCGCGCTCCAGCGTTCCTTCCGCCTGCTTCAGCGTTGCCTCATACGGGCGTGCGTCGATCTCCACCAGCGGATCGCCTTTGTGCACCAGTTGGCCCTCGCGATAATGAACCGCCACCACTTGGCCGCTTACCTGGCTTACGATGGAATCGGTATAAACGGGCGTCACCGTGCCGATCGCGGTGAGGTACACGCCGATGTCGCCCTTGGTAGCCTTCGCTTCGGTCGCAGTCACCGGGCCGCCGAAGCCGCCGCGGCCCGTCGGAGCCGTAGAGGCCGCATTGTTGCGCGTAACAACCCACCAGAACACGAGCCCGAAGATGAGCAGGACGATGAGCCATACCCACGCGCGGCGTTTGGGCTTCTGCCTCTGATCCGCCGGTGGCGTTTCACGGGTTGGTGGTGCAAGATCAGGAGCGATGGGTGTGCGGGAAACTTGTTCGGTCATCGTAGGATTAGACGAATCAAAGTATGGTTAGACGAATCAAAGCCGTTCTTTGACAAATGTTATCCGAATCAACAGATTTCGCGGTTAAATGCGCCGCCGAGACACTATTATGGCCTATCCACACGCAATGTGGCGTAAAGTCCTGTAAAGTATCGAGCTGAGAATCGGAACGCCGATCACGGAGGAAACAAAACTAAAGTTCCTGCGGTAGATAGGCGGTTCACTTCTTCTTGCGGAACTGCGATGCCAAGCGGCCAGATCGCTCCCGATCCATGACCCACACCCACGGATGTTCCGATCGCAAATCTAATCCCAGCCCCCTCAAGGACCGCCGCGCGCGGATGCTCTTTTCAAACTCCCGCAGGTCGAGTTGATCGCACACGGTCATGTAGATCATAAGAATCGGCACGATGAGCACGATTGCCGCGGCGAAGAACAGCAATAGGCCACTTCGATATTCCCACACGAGCGCCGCCACCGTGCCTACGATGCCGCCCAGGATTCTGTGAAGGTTGATCTTCACCGCCAGCCAGATCGCAGTTCCGACTACCAGCATGGAACCGAGAGCCAGTCCGCGTTCGGACCGGGGCGTACAAATTAATAGCACGGCAACAAAGAGCAGAAAGACAATGAGGGCGCCCATAGCCGGTTCCCTTACTCAAATCATGGAGAAAAAGAGAGGCCGCGTCAATAAGGCATAACCACAATCGCACACGCTATGATCGCACCCCGATCATCAGCCCGCCTGGCCCCGGCAAGCGAACTCGCCGCACCTCAGAGAAGCCCGCCTCCCGCAGCCAGTTAGCATATTCCGGCTCGCTGTAGCTCGCGCCCGCGCGTGTGTTCACCAGCATATTCAGCGAGAAAAGCGCGGCGGCGCGCGGAGCGGTTTTCGCTGGTTCCAGGATGAAGTCCTGTACCACCAGTTGCCCTTTGGGCGCGAGCGCGCCATAAGCTCGCTTGAAGAGTTGTCGATTCTCCTCGGGCGAAAACATATGGCAAATCGCAAGAATCGTAACGAGATCGTAATTCTCTCCCAACGGATCGCGCAGCATGTCGCCCACCCGGGTCGTGATGCGATCCGAAAGGTCAGCCTGGCGGATGTATTGCTGCGTGAGTGGCACAACATCGCCGAGGTCAAGAATTTCCGACTTCAACCCAGGCACAGCCCGCGCAAAAGCAATCGAGTATGCTCCCGATCCTCCGCCCAGATCCAACATCCGTTTAATTCCATTGGTCCCGACCGCCTTAACCACCGCACCAGCCCGGTCTTTGGCATTGTGGTCCATGGCAGCAATAAAATCTCGCGTCCAATCCTCTTCACGCCTCTCAACCGAGGTCCCGGCGCGCACGCACTCGGTCAGCGTCGACCACCCATGCCAGATGTGGGCAATATGCAGCAGCCCAGGTTGGGCATTGTCGCGCGAGCCGGCCGCGAAAAAACGGGCGCAGGCAGTTGTATTGAAGAAAATTCCATCCCGCTTTTCGAGCAGCTTCAGACTCGCCAACGCATTCAGCAGCATCTCGGTCGCTCGCGCATCGGCATGAATTTTCTTTGAGGCCTGTTCAGCAGAAGCACCGGGACCGATTGCCGTAAACAGATCCAGCTCCAGCGCTGTGAGCAGCGCGCGGCTGGGCATGAAAGATCGCGTCATCTCGAAGAGATTGTCCGGAAGAGTGCCGGCCTCATCCTTGGCCTTGACCATCGCAAGATAGTGATTCGTATGCTCGGTGGCTGCCGCCTTCATTGCCGGTGGATCGTTCCACTCCAGGCGGGACACGACTTTGCCACCCCGTAAATGTGAACTGACAATTTCCGGCACATCTTCTGCTTTCACCTTGCGATACCAGACTCCTTCCGGATAGGTAATCATGATGGGTCCGTCGTCGCACAATCCAAGGCAGCCGCAGGAAGACACCTGGACGTCGCCGCTCAGCCCCTGCGAACCCAGTTCGCGATGCAGGGCCCCCAAAACTGACATCGATCCGCTGGCAGGACAACAGGTGACGCCTTCCGGTTTTTCTTGTGTACAGACGAATATGTGATGACGAAACGGCTCCATGTATTCCTCCGGCACCTCGATTTGAGAAAGGCGATGTCGCGTTCGACCGGAGTGTGCGGAGGTCGAAGCGCAAACAAGATAACTTTAGATTCTCTTCTGTGATGGCCGCCTGCGCGGTGATTCAAGTCACAGGAGCCGAATCTCGACCGTAGCGCCGCCGTCCCGGCGGCTGTCTGGCGGGCGTCCCCGCCCGCCGCGCTGAGGGCCAGACGCCATCAGGGCAGCCTGCAAGATACCAGTACTACAAGTCATTGCTCAAGATCTCTCGACCCCGGCATTACAGGCCCAGGTACGCCCGCCGAACCTCGTCCATGCGGGCGACTTTTTCGGATTCGCCTTCGATCGGCACGCGCCCTTCGGCGAAAACATACGTGTAGTCGCTCACCGCGAGGGCCAAGTGCACGTTCTGCTCCACCAGAACGATGGTGATCCCCTGCTGCTTGAGCGTTTTCAGGGTCAGAAAAAGTTGCTGCGCCAGAACCGGCGCCAGGCCAAGCGAAAGCTCGTCGATCATCAGCACGACCGGCTCCTGCATGAGCCCGCGGCCCATGGCCACCATCTGCTGCTCGCCGCCGGAAAGTGTGGATGCCCGCTGTTTCAACCGTTCCTTCAGGCGCGGAAACGCCTGATAGACGCGCTCCAGGTTTTCCTTCTGCCGCGCCCGGGCGCGCCGCGAATATGCACCCATCTCCAGATTTTCCTGGACCGACATATCCGGAAAAAGCTGCCGCCCCTCTGGTACCAGCACCAGCCCGCGGGCCGCCTTGGCATGCGGAGAGAGCTTGGTAACGTCGTCGCCATTGAGCAAAATGCGGCCGCGCCACGGCCGAATGCTGCCCATGGTCGTCCGCAGCGTGGTGGTTTTCCCCGCGCCATTCGCCCCGATCAGAGTGGTCAACTGCCCGGCGCGCGCCTTGATCGATATGCCCCAAAGCACCTGCACTTCGCCGTAGCCGGATTCGACGCTGTTCAGTTCCAGGGCAACGTCGCTCATTGTGCCCCTCGCAACTTGTCGACGATGTCGGGAAAGCCCAGGTAGGCCTCGACCACATCGGCATTCTTCACCACTTCCGCGGGCGGAGCTTCGGCAATCTTCCGTCCCAGGTTCAGCACCACAATGCGATCGGAAAGATTCATGATGGCTTGCATCACGTGCTCGATCATGAATACCGAGACGCCGCCGTCGCGGATGCTCAGGATCAGAGCGATCATCTGGCCGATCTCGGTGGGGTTCAGTCCAGCCAGGACTTCGTCGAGCAGGAGAAGCATGGGCCGCGCCGCCAGCGCGCGCGCGACCTCAAGCCGTTTCTTGCCGGCCAGCGTAAGCGCGCGGGCCGAGGAATTGGCGCGGTCGGCCAAGCCCACCCGTTCCAGCACTTCGAGCGCGGTAGCGCGCGCTTCCCGCATGGATTGGTTCTCTCGTCCGAAGCACGCGCCGACAATCACATTTTCCAGCACGCTCATGCCGCTCAGTGGGCGCACGATCTGGTGCGTGCGGGCCAATCCGAGATGAACCACTTGATCCGGCGAGCGGCCCGTGATGTCCTTGCCCAAAAATGTAATGGTTCCCGCGTCGGATTTGAAAACCCCGTTCACCAGGTTGAACAGCGTCGTCTTCCCAGCGCCGTTGGGACCAATCAGTCCCAGTATTTCGCCCTCGCCCAGATTGAAGCTTACGTCGGCGACAGCTTGCAATCCGCCGAAACGCTTGCTGATGCCGCGGACTTGGAGAAGATCGGTCATTCGATCACCTCGCGAGAGCGCGGCACTAACCGGTAGAGCCAGCCGATCAACCCGCCGGGCGCAAGCCGTATCACCAGCAACAGCAGGGCCCCGGCGATCACCAGGTGAAACGCGGAGAGCCGGGGAGAAGTCAGCAGGTACGAGCGCAGCCGTTCATAGAGGCCGGCACCGAGAGCTGAACCAGCCACCGTTCCCTGTCCGCCAAGCATCAGCATCACAATTCCTTCAAGCGAGAGCATGTACTCGAAGGCGATCGAAGGATCGATCATGCCGTTCTTAAAAAACATCAGGGCGCCCGCCACCGCAGGCAGGAATGCGGACACGCTGTAGATAATTGCCTTATAGAGCGTCGCGTTCACGCCGAGCACAATGGCAGCGTCCTCATCCTCGCGAATGGCGAACAGGCCGAGCCCAAATTTGGATCGCCGAATCCCCAGGCTCAGCATCAGCGACAGCGCCATCACCCCGATGATGAGGAAGTAAGTGAGCCAAAGAGCATGCTTCGGCCCGCCCATCGGCACATACGATTCGAATGAAACGTACATGCCGGTCGATCTGCCCCACGACTCGAAATTTGATACGAACGCCTGCACCGCTTCCAGCACGCCAATAGTGGCAAGCGCAAAATAAGCGCCGCGCAAGCGCAGAATGCCGAGCCCGAACAGCAGCGCGAGCACGCTGACCGCGACGCCGGCCGTCAGCGCCGCCGGAATCAGGTGCCAGCTTCGCACCGTCATCAGATATAGCCCCACGTATCCACCCAGCCCGTAAAACACGATGTGGCCGAAGTTCACGTAGCCGGTGTAGCCGATCATCAGATTCAGGTTGCTCGTCAGGATGATGGCGACCGCAACCAGAATCAGGTCCTCGCGCAAAGCGACGTTGTTGCCGTGCTTCGGCAGCCACGCGAATACCGCCGCCAGCAGGAGAATCAGCCAGAACAATGGTCGGCGCAGCATCATGCGGTTGCCCTTCCGAAAATGCCGCGCGGAAAGAGGATCAGCACCACAACAAACAGTCCAAACTCAATCAGCGGAATCCAACTGACGGCAATGAACGGCGACACCGCCCCTTCCAGCAACCCAAGCAGCACGCCCGCCACCAACGCGCCGAAAGGCTTACCCAGCCCAGCCAGAACGGTCACGACGAAACTCTTCAGTTGATAACTAGCGCCGGAAAGGATCGTAAAAGGAAACAGCGTTGAGACCAGCGCGCCCGAAGCCGCCGCCAGCGCGATGCCAATAGCGAACGCGACCATCAGCACTTGCGTCGACGAAATTCCCATCAGTTCAGCAGCATCGCGGTTGTCTGCCACTGCGCGAATGGCTTTGCCGGCCCGCGTTCGATACAGGAACAGCTCCAGCAGCAGCGCGATCACCACCGCCGAAATCGCCGCCGCGATGTGGTTTCCCGTGAACGTGTACGCGCCTACGGTGATGCCCGGCAGGCTAAAGTTCACGTTGTAAGGGCTGGTACTCCAGATGGCCGTGCCAATCCCGATCACCATCATGTTGACGGCGAATGTGGAGAGCAGGCTCATCAGTTGCGGGCGATCGATCACCCAACTCACCGAGAGCCAGTACACGATCATGCCCAGAACCAAGCCGGCAGCGATCACGGGGATCAACAAAAGGTATGGGTTCGCGGCGCTCGCACCAAACAGCAGATACATGCCAAACATGCCCAGCGCAATCATGGCGCCATGAGTCAGGTTGATGACGTCCATGACTCCCCAGATCAGGCTCAGGCCCATGGCCGCCAGCCCGTAGACCGAGCCGATCAGCAGACCATCAATCATGGAGGCAAGAATGCCGGACATGTTTCACCTCAGCGCCGCAGCGCACACAACCGACGGTCGCTGGTCGTCAGTCCTTCGTCGATGGCAACTCCGAGCCTTGCGGATATTCCTGTATCGCGAACGACCAACGACGAACGACCAACGACGCGGAAGCAGCACCCGCGCGCCATCAAACTCTGTGCCAACCGCTCAGTGGATCGGATAAACCAAATCCGCGCTCTTGCCCGCCAGCGGCCAGATCACCTGTTTTACCAGTTTGCCTGCCTTGTCCTTTTGCCACTGCGCCAGCACAATAGCGTGCCCGACCTGCAGGCCGTGTTCGCTGGCCACCGTAGAAAATTTCGTGCGCCCGTAGAACGTCGTGATATCGGTCGAGTTCAGGGCCCCGGCCACCTTATCCGTGTCGATTCCCCCCGCCTGTTCGATGGCGTGTTGCAGGACCAATCCGGAAGCATACCCCCCAGCCGATTCATAGCTTGGCGGCGCGTTGTACTTCGCGGTGTAGGCCTTGCCGAAGTCGGCGCCGCTCGGCCCGTACTGCGCCTTGAATGTGGACTGCGGCTCCCACTGCGACGGCACAATGACCCCCACCGCCGCATCGCCCAGTTCGGCCCACTGCGGGCTGTCGGGAGCGACCAGCAAGGAAATCATCTTCAGCGGAACCTTGTGTCCGTAAAGCTGCCGCGCCAGCGTCGAACCATCGGCATAATGTCCGCCGCCCAGAAGAACGGTAGCCTTGGAGGCGATTACCTTGTCGATGATCGCGCTGAAGTCGGTGGTGTTGGGCGCATAGGCCTCGGTGAACACCACGTTGAACCCAAGCTGCTGCGCATAGGCTTTTGCCGGAGTCACTACGGCAACGGAAAACGACGCATCCTCATAAACGAAGGCGACCGTGGCTTTCGGGTCCTTCGCCTTCAAAGCGTCGAGCGCCACCGTGAGGTACTGCGTGGCCGGCGCGAACATCTGGTAAAGATGCTGATTGCCCAGCTTGTAGGTTTTCTCCTCCGCCGCGCCGGTGGTGAGCATGATCTTCTCGTACTGCTCGGTCACGATCGAGGCCGTGGCCGTCAAACTGGAGGAGTAGGGGCTGAAAAGAAAGTCAGCCTTGTCTTCCAGAATCATGCGCGTGTAAAGCTGCTGCACGCGCTTCGAATTCGACTCATCGTCGTAGCTGGCAAACTGTACTTTGTAGCTTTTGCCGCCCGCTTTGATCCCGCCGGCAGCGTTCACCGTGTCGCGCCAGAGTTCGAATCCCCTGTACTGCTCGAGGGAATCTACATTCAGGGAGCCCGTCCTCGATACCGTGAACCCGAGGGTGATGGTTTGGGCAAAACCGCCGGCCACAAAGAACAAAGACAACAGAAACGCAATCAAGCTCGTTCGTTTCACTAGGCACCTCGCTCTTTCGACCTCGATGGAAATCGCTTTCGTGGGTGTTCAAAATCGACTCATCCTACACCCATCCCGCCGTTTGACAAGCGCATGGCGACCGCAGCAGCTATGCCCTGCCCGGTTGTCGGGTCCAGTAAAATACGCCACGAACCGTACCTTCGCCCAGTGACGGCCATCACATGCCTATGTTCAGGAAACACGCGAAAATAAGCAGACTCAAGCGAGCGCCAGCGTCCCGCCGTTCCGCGCTCGAAAAATGCTAAATTGGAAGATTCATGTCCGCTCCCAACTCTCTCTTTGTCCGCGCCGCCAAGGCCTTGCCCACCGAACGCACTCCCATTTGGTTGATGCGCCAGGCTGGACGCTACATGGCCGAGTACCGTGCCGTCCGCAAGCACCACTCGCTCATCGAAATCTGCAAGCAGCCGAAGATCGCAGCCCAGGTCACCATCGAAGCGGCTGAAATCCTCAAAGTCGACGCCGCCATCATTTTTGCCGATCTTCTTCTTCCCCTCGAAGTCATGGGCCTTCCCTTCCACTTCGCCGCCGGAGAAGGCCCCAAAATCGAAAAGCCCGTTCGCACCGCCGAAGACATTACTCGCTTGCGCACCGACCGCGCCTCTGAGCTCGGCTATGTTTCCGAAGCCATCAAGCTCGTCTGCAGACATTTCGGCGACCGCCTTCCCGTCATCGGCTTCTGCGGCGCGCCCTTCACGCTCGCCAGTTACATGATCGAGGGCGGAGGCTCGCGCCATTACATCCACACCAAGAAGATGATGTACTCCGCCCCCGCCGCTTGGAATGAGCTGATGACCAAGCTCGTCGCCGTCACCGCCGAGTACTCCGCCGAGCAGGTCCGCGCCGGCGCCGATACGATTCAGATTTTCGACAGTTGGGTAGGCTGCCTCAGCGTCGAAGACTATCGCCACTACGTTCTGCCGCACGTGACCGCGCTCGTGAAACGCCTGCAGAAATCCGGCGTCCCCATCATCTATTTCGGCACCGAGACCGCGACCCTCCTGCCTTCCATGAAGGAAACCGGCGCCGAGGTCGTTGGACTCGACTGGCGCATTCCCCTCGATACCGGCTGGCAGAGCCTCGGCAACAAAGGCGCCGTACAGGGCAATCTCGACCCCGTTCTGCTGTTCGCCGATTGGAAAGAGCTGAAGTCCCGCGCCGAGGACGTTCTCCGCCGCGCCGCCGGACGCCCCGGCCACATNNTTCAACCTCGGCCACGGCATCCTCCCCGAAACCCCGGTAGAGAACGTAAAATCCCTCTGCGCCTACATCCGCGACCACTCCGCTGATTTCAAAGCGCCCGAGTTCAAAACGCCTGAGTTCACGACGGAGTCCAAGAAATGATTGCGCTTAAGAGCACCCTGGTTTTGGGTGGCGCAGCGCTTCAGNNCACGAGTTCCACTCGTGCCGATTCAGCCGTTCCAAATGGACTTGCGCTTTAGCGCCTGAGGCAGCCTTTTGCCGACCGTGCCACTTCCGCATCCCTGTAAACCGCTGCTCTAGTACCACGAGCAGCGAAGAACGATTCGCCAAATTGCCTCACGCGTCGCAAGAGGGATTCCCGGCATGACCGCCCAATCCTGTCCGCTTCAACTCGGCAACGCCTGCTATTGCGCCAACCAGCGCAACTCCTTCCTCGCGGATCAAAGCAAAACCGCCGTCCTCCTCCTGGCCCACGGCACTCCCGACAACCCCGACCAGATTCCAGACTACCTCCGCTACGTCACCGGAGGCCGCCCGCTCCCGCCGCAAGTCGTTGAAGAAATCCGCCATCGCTATTCGCTGATCGGGTTCTCACCGCTCGCCTGTTGGACTCTTCTCCAGGCCGACCAGCTTTCGCAAGAGCTCCAACTGCCCGTCTTCGTTGGCATGCGCAACTGGAAGCCCTTCATCGCCGACGCCGTCAAAGCCATCGCGGCACAAAAGATCGATCGAGTTATCGCCATCTGCCTGGCGCCGCAAAACTCGCGCACCAGCGTAGGCCTCTATCGCAGCACCGTCACGGGCGAGAGCGCCCTGCCCTTCACTCTGGACTTCGTCGACGAGTGGCACGACCAGCCCCTGCTATCCAAAGCCTTCGCGGAAAACCTGCGCGCCTCGCTCGCCAAAGCCAACGCCGAATACGGCGGAAAGCTGCCCATCATCTTCACCGCCCACAGCGTTCCCGCGCGCACCATCACCGAAGGCGATCCCTACGAAGCCCAGTCCAAAGAAACCGCCCAGTTGGTAGCGAAAGCGGCGGGCCTCGCAGACGACGCCTGGACCTTCGCCTTCCAAAGCCAGGGCATGTCCGGAGGCCAGTGGATCGGGCCCACCGTAGAAGAAACCATTCTGAGCCTCAAAGCCAAAGGCCACCGCGGAGTGTTCATTCACCCCGTAGGCTTCCTCTGCGATCACGT
>PLHN01000476.1 GCA_003139975.1 Acidobacteriaceae bacterium | reverse complement strand
AGGGTCAGAGCGTAGTGCTTCCCGATGTCTTCCATGTGAAAAAGCTGCATGCGGGTAGCTCTGGCCAGCGATCGTTGGATCTCGATGACCGAAGCCAGCTCGGCTCCGGGAAAAATGTGCTTCTTGATCCAGTCGCTCTGCTTGCGGTACTGCTGAAATTTTGCTTCCTTGATAGTGATGGTTTGGAGGAGCATGCTGCCGTCCGGCTTGAGCAGGCGATCACAGGCTCCGAAGTAGTGGTCGTAGTGTTCGTAACCTACGGCTTCGAACATTTCAATACTGACGATCTTGTCGTACTGACCGCTCAGGTTGCGGTAATCGTCGAACAACAACTGAATGCGCTCCCCCACCCTGCTCCGTGAGAACACTTCATGCGCATAGTCGTGCTGCTGCCGGCTGATGGTCGTGGTGGTTACGCGGCACCCATAAGTCTCGGCCGCGTAGGCGGCGAAGCCGCCCCAACCGGTGCCGATTTCGAGCACATGGTCGCGTGATCCCAACTGGAGTTTGCGGCAGATGCGGTCGAACTTGCGTATCTGCGCCTGTTCCAGAGTGTCGTCCGCGTTCTCGTAATAAGCGCAGGAGTAGGCCAGGCTTCGGTCAAGAAAAAGGAAGTAAAAGTCGTTGCCCAGATCGTAGTGATACGCGATATTGCGCCGGCTGCCGGACTCGGTGTTTCGGTTGAGGCGGTGTTGCAAAAGGTCCGCCATTCTACGGAAGACAGTGAAGAAGCGATTGCTGTTGTCCAGGCGATCCAGGTTGCGCACCGCCAAGCGGACAACCGCAACTAGATCGGGAGTTGACCAGTCGCCGTCCATGTAGGATTCACCGACGCCGACGTCACCGGCCAAAAGCGCGCGCAGAAAAAAACGCTCATCGTGAACCGCGATCACCGGGTGCAACGGGTGTTGTGACTGACCGAAGCAGTAAGTGCCCTCTGGACAAACAATCTCCAGGCAGCCCACACGCAGGGCCGCCAAAGTCTTCAGAAATATGTTCTTCGCGATCTTCGTGGTTATTCCGCTCGCCATGAAGCCCCCAAATGCTGAACTGTCGCCCGCTCGAAATGGCCTGCCCCGGGATGCCGCACCACCGGAACCCGCTTTAGCAGCAGCCGCAACGCCTGCCAATGAATTGCGGTAATCACCTTGACCGTCATCCAGGGAAAGCATATGAGCGCACGGTGTAATTCGCGCCGAGACCACTCCCGGCGTTCCAGTTTCAGCGTGGAATCGAAGATCTGCCGTCCGTCCTCATAACTGACGCTCTGAGTGATCAGTCGCTCGCCGGGCGGCGTGAACGTCCAATCGTATTCGTGTCCCTGTTTCAGGAAGGGCGACACGTGAAACGTCTTCGAAAAGCGGTATTTCTTGTTGTCGCCCGCCGAGCGCTCGACACTGGGCGTGAGCCAGTAGTTTGCGGTCTCTCCGAAGGTATTGTTGACCTCGGCCATGACCATCTGCAATTTTTCTTGCTGGTCGTAGCAGTAGAAGAATGAAACCGGGTTGAAGTTGTATCCCAGGTAGCGGAGATGAGTGAGCAGGAAGATTCGTCCTGCCGGAAGGACAACGCCGTTTTGTTCCGCATCCCGCGAAACGCGCTCGCGCAGCGTCCTCGCCGGATCCCCGAAATGGTCCCGCTCATGGTAGGAAACCCAGTTGCGCCGGTTGTATCCCGCCAGCAGAGATACCTTCATCAGTTCCGGCAGTTGGTCGATATCGAGGAAGGTCATAAACAGCGGATAAGTAAACTCGTGACGGACAGGACTGAACCTGCGATGACGCAACGTGCCGGAATAGATTCCCGATTCCATCAGGCCGCCGCCTCTCTCGCTTCATGCCAGCCCACGCCCAGTGTCTCCGCCACCCGGATCGCCGAATTCAGCCCGTCTTCATGGAACCCGTAGAACCAGTATGCGCCGCAGAAGTGCGTCCGGTTGCGCCCGTCGATCTNNAAGAGGATGGAAGTAGGTCATCTTCCGCAGAATGCGACGCTCGTCGATGGACTGAGTATCGTTTAGAGTGACGCAGTAGTCTTCCCGCGTGGGCAGGCTCTGCAGCCGGTTCATGTGATATGTCAACGTAGCGGCTCNNAGGCTTGAGTCGGTGTGCAGCACGGTCTCGTTACGGCTGGTGCGGAAACCATTCAACACTTGCCGCTCTACCGGAGTTATGTCCTTCAGGAGTTGGAGCGTTTGCGGCGCATGACAAGCGAACACAACTTCGTCGAAAGATTCCGGCGGACGGTCCTCAAAACCAATTTTCACTCCCGCTGCGGTGCGCCTGACCCCGTCGATCTTTGCTCCCAGACGAATCCGTTCCCGGTAAGGCGCAGTCAGCGGCGGGATGTAAACGCTGCTGCCGCCTTTGAGCACATACCACTGTGGAGCCGTCGTCAAACCCAGGAGCCCGTGATTCTCGAGGAAGCGAATCAGGGTAAAGGCCGGGAAGTCTTCGATTTCTTCCGGCGACGTGGACCATACCGCCGCCGCCATCGGGTGCAAATAGTAGCGTGCGAACTCGCCTCCGAACTGATTGGCGCGCAGGTACTCGCCCAGGGTGATTTCCGCATTAGCTGGATCTTGGAGAAGCTTGCTAGCCTCCCGGTTGAAACGCATGATCTCGGCGAGAAAGCGATAGTGTCCCAGGCGAAACCAATTGCTCTGGCCTGCAAAGAATCCGCTCAGGCCACGGCTGCTGTATTCAAATCCAGTCTGGCGACAAGACACACCGAAGGACATGTCGCTCGCCTGCCGGGCGATGCCCATCTGTCGGAACAAGCGAACCAGATTCGGGTAGGTGCGGTCGTTATGCACAATGAAACCGGTATCGATCGGCAAGACGCCGCGACTGGTTTCAATCTGATGCGTGTGGGTATGGCCTCCGAGGCGAGCCTCTTTTTCGAACAGCCATACTTCGTGTTTCTGGCTGAGCAGGTACGCCGCGCCCATTCCCGAGATGCCTGCTCCGATTACCGCGATCCGGCTCACCTCGCCTCACTTTCCGAAAGCGGCAGCCGAATGCCCCGCAGATCCCTCACATGCAGCAGCACAAAGGGAATAACCGTCCCGAAACTGTAGTTGCGCAGTTGCTTGATCACAAAGAATTCCTGGCTTGCCTCCGACTTCTGACTTGGGTTCGAGAAACTCTCTTAACCAGTACGCGCTCAGGCAGGGCGCCGGATTGGTTCCTGATTTGTTGTATCAACTCGAGCTGGATTTGTCAAGTATTTGTCTAGGACAATAATTTGACAATAAAAGGCGGAACCTGCTAGGATCCCTTCAGATGCCGACCTCCTACCCGATCCGTGCCGCGGCCAAACTCACCGGGATTCCCCTGGACACGCTGCGCGCATGGGAGCGTCGATACCGCACGGTCAAACCCAAACGGGCAGGGCGCGGACGGGTTTATTCGGAGGACCAGATCCAAAAGCTGCTCCTGCTGCGTCGGGCGGTCGAGCAGGGACACAGCATCGGACAGGTGGCCGCACTCGGAGACCGGCAACTGCGGGAACTGCTGGAGAAAAGCTCTGCCCTCGCCGCCGGGGAATCCGATCCGAACAGTGCCGATGAAAAGGCTGTGCTGGCGCCGATTCTAAACGCACTTGACCGCTTCGACTATGCCGGGACCGATCGTGAAATCAACCGGCTGGCGGCAGCCCTGGGAAGTCCCCGAAACTTCGTTCATCAAGCTGCGCTGCCTCTGATGCGCACGGTCGGCGAGCGCTGGCACAAGGGCAAGTGCAGCATCGCGCAGGAGCACATGCTGACCAATCTGCTCACCGCCGTGCTGGCCTCGCTGGTGCGAACCTATGCGCCGTCGAATCCGCCGTGCCGTGTTTTGCTGGCCACGCCGAGAAATGAACGCCACGCCTTCCCCACTCTGGCCGCAGCTATGCTAGCCGCGGCGGGAGGCCTGGGAGCCATTTATCTGGGAACAGATCTGCCGGCAGCGGACATCGTGCTGGCCGCGCGAAAGAGTGAAGCCGATATTGTCTTGCTCAGCCTTTCATCGGTGCCCAATTCCGAAGTGCTGGACGATCTCGGTTACATCGGCCACAAGGCGCCGCGGGCTGCCGCTCTGTGGCTCGGTGGCGCTCCGGAGCTGCGCCTGGAGCAGGCAGCTGCGGGGGCGCGCTGGATTCAGCTTCCGCCACGGCGCGGAGTATGCGCTGCCGGGCGGGCTCGCCGTGATCGCAAGCTATCATCCGTCGTTGCAGAACACCAACACCGGCAAGCTGACGCGGCCCATGTTTCTCGCAGTCTTCAAGCGGGCTCGTGCGCTGGCAAAGTTGAAATAACAAGATTCGAGCG
>PLHN01000229.1 GCA_003139975.1 Acidobacteriaceae bacterium | reverse complement strand
GGTGTCAGGTCTCAGGTCTCAGGCAAAGCGCCCCGAAACCTCGAACCTGGGACCTGATACCCGACACCTGTAACATGGTGGCGGGGCTCACGCCATGCAAGCGCTGACGGTCAATTGGTTTCTGGAATACCTCGCCAAAGTTCACCAACGGACCACCCGGGTTGCCGAATGCATTCCTCCGAACAAACTGGAGTGGTCGTTTCGCGAAGGCAAATTCACGCTCGGAGATCTGGTTCGCCACATTGCTGCTGTCGAACGCTACATGTTTGGTGAGACCATTCAGAAGCGACCCAGTCGCTACGCCGGTTGTGGACGCGAACTGGCCGACGGATACGAGAACGTAATGGCCTTCCGAGAGGCACTCCACAGCCAGACGGTCGAGATTCTCTCTCGCCTCGGCGACGACGGTCTGGAAGGGAAGTGCCCGACTCCCGATGGGTCGAAGATAGCCGTCTGGAAATGGCTGCGCTTGATGATGGAGCATGAGATTCATCATCGGGGACAAATCTATTTGTACTTGGCGATGCTGGAAGTACCCACGCCGCCGATTTACGGCCTTACGTCGGAGGAGCTCCGGCAGCGCAATGTGCGCTTAACCGGCCCAGGAATAGTTCCACTCAAAACTGAGAAATTGCGGTAGTCTATAACCCCAATACCGACCGGCCGGTCGGTAATGGATTNNGAAGCATTACCGCGCACGCATTACCAATCGCGCCGACTTTGCGCCGGACCTTTGGATGATCCGCGTCGATCCTGGCGCGGAGTTTTCGTTTTTGCCGGGTCAGTATGCGACGCTCGGTGTGGAAAAAGACGCGCGCCGGCTGGAGCGACCATACTCGATTGCTTCTTCACCATATGAGAAGGAGCTGGAATTTTTCTTCGAGTTGGTGCCGGAGGGCCAGACCACGCCGCCTCTCTACGATTTGCAGCCGGGGGACGAAGTTCTACTGCGCAAGGTGGCCAAGGGGCGCTTCACGTTCGACACCACACAGCCCGAGCGCACGCGGCATTTGATGCTCAGCACCGTGACCGGAATCGCGCCGTTCGTCAGTTACGCGCGCACCCTATTCAAAGATTGGAAGGAGGGCCGTTTCGCGGGCGATCATAGTCTATTTCTGCTGACCGGAGCCAGCCGTTCCTGGGAGTTTGGTTATCGCGAAGAGCTTGAGAAGCTTGCCAGCGAGACGCCGTGGCTTACCTGTGCTTTCACGGTGAGCCGTCCGTGGGAGGACGATGACTGGAAGGGCGAGACCGGACGCGTGGATGATCTGATCCGAAAATACGCCGACCAATGGGGATGCACGACGGCCAACAGCATCGCGTATTTGTGCGGGCATCCGGAAATGGTCGAGCACGGGAAGGGCATGCTGAAACGCATCGGCTTTCAGAAAGAGAACTTGAAGGAGGAAGTGTATTGGGCGCCGAAGGCGGCGTGAGGCTTG
This sequence comes from Acidobacteriaceae bacterium, assembly GCA_003139975.1. Lineage (GTDB taxonomy): Bacteria > Acidobacteriota > Terriglobia > Terriglobales > Acidobacteriaceae > Acidiflorens. Next base: position 6,855 of record PLHN01000229.1, on the reverse strand, counting down.
GGTGATCGCCGCGCCAGTCCCTCACTCCTTGGTAGCAGTGCCGACGGCATTGAGAATTGCCTGATTGATGGCGTAAGCCGTGCCATCGGCCCCGATCACCGTGGGCGTGTAGGCTTCGCCTATGCCCGGCGAAAGCCTGATGTGTTGCGACAAAGTAGTGGTCGTAAGGTCCCAGCGATAGAGAATGCCATCTTCGCTGTTGGCGAGGATGGACTTGCTAACAGGATCGACGGCGGACGAGTTGATGCACCACTCCTTTACTCCTCCGGAACAACCTGGATCCGGCGTTACGCCTTCTATGGTCAGGACTTCCTTCATCACGTGCGTGGCCGGAAGGATAGGATCCTTCTCGGTGGCGTTGGGATCGAGGATGGCGATCTTGTTGTGTCCATCGCCGGTGCCGATGCCGCAGTAATTGTTGTACTTGGTCATTAGCAGGTATTTCGACTTCCCTTTGTAGCTGGGAACGAGCGGCGCTGGAACAATCGAAGGCGTGTCATCCCAACCAAAACTGCCGGGAGTCTTTGTCTGGCTGAGGCCGGAGTTGTAGTGCAACAGCCAGCCGCGATCGTTGTGGTTGGGAAAGGGATTCTCCAGCACGCCGAAGTAGACATCGCCATCGGGTCCAACGGTGGGCGTGGCCGAGCTTCCGCTATAGATCTGGGCGTCCATACCAGAGGAGGGATCGGTGAGGCGGACACGGCCGATGAGAGCCAGCGTGGTGCTGTTGACGGCCAGCAGGTATCCCGCGGTGCCGTCATCGACCGCGACATAGAGGATGGTACCGTCAGATGACAAAGCGGGGGCGCAACTGATGGAGACTTCCGTGATTGACGAGTCGCCGCTGAGCGTTGCCGCCGATACCCAGGTGCCTTGGCCGGTCGAGGAAATTCGCGCCAATCCGCTTTGCAGGTTGATGGGAGTTGAACCGAGGACGAGGAATCCGAAGAAAAGATTGCCGTTCGCATCGGCGGTCAACGGGGTGTCGATCTGCACGTTCTGCTTGTAGGCCGTCGGGCCGCTATTGTAGTTCTTCACACCGTAGAAATAGAGACGGCTAATTCTGCCGGTGGTTTGATCCGGATTCTGGCGCACCAGCACGCGGCCCGCAACATCGGGGATGAAGAGTTGATTGCCAGAAATGGTCGGGCCGATGCCGGGCACGAAGTCGGCCCCGGGGGCCTGGTAGCCAGTTGCCAGCATCCATAGCTTCGTGCCGGTGGCGCCATCGTGAGCCTCGACCCGAAAACTGTTGGCCTTGGTTTTGACCGGAACGATCACGGTGTTGGCCGCAGTGACGAGCGGAGAACCGTAGTGGATGAAGATTTCGCCCTCGGGAGGATGCAAGTCGACCGGCACATGCCAATGAATCGAACTGAGTGGTTGCGACCCGACGGTCGAAAGTGCGGTGTGCTGCTCGTCGTGCGAGTGAGTGAGCCAGGCTCCGGTTTGAGCGGCGGCAATTGCGGCTAACAGCAGGCAAGCTCCCGCAAGGACAAGTGAAGTGCTGGTTCGAGGTGCGTTCTTGAGCTGCCGATTCATAGAGTCATCCTCTGGAATGCCGCGATGGAAGCGGAAAGACATCGCGAGCCAGCGTGGTTGAAAGTGTAGCAGCGCAACCGCTAAGAGTTGTCAAAACGATGTAAAACTTGGAGGCGAATCCGGTGTGCGGCTAGTGATGATTGGTCTTATTCCTGCTCCGCCGGAGCTAAGAAGACCAGGACTTCCAGTTCTTCCCGGATATCGTAGAAGCGGTGCTCGCGCTCGGATTCGACGAAGATCACCGAACCGGCGCGCACATCCGCGTGCTCGGAGCCGATCTGCATGCGGGCTTGGCCGCGAACCACATAGTAGAGTTCGTCTTCGTGGTGCGGTTTCTGCGGATCGGTCGCACCCGCTGCCAGAGCATAAACGCCGGCGCTAAGGGCGGGCACGCGCAGAAATTCCAGATATAGCTTGCCCTTGGCCGCGCGCTCACGGGCGAGATCGTCGATGTGAAAGAAATGCGTCAACTCGGTGGCGACTACCAACTAACAATTGCGACCTGACGACTGAGAACTGACAACTGAGACTCTTTATCCGATGGCCCCGCGGAAAAAGATTTCCGTGTATTGGCGAACGATCGCCTCGCCGGTAAGCGTCCCCTCCGGTCTGTGCCATTGATAGATCCAATTGATCATGCCGAGCAGCGCGAAAGCGGCGGCCCGCGGAGTTACGGACGAAGAAGAACCGCGCAGCCGCTGCACGTCCGCGATCAGGTTCTCCACGAAGTGCACATAATCTTTCTTGCGCCCATTAATCTTGCGCCGCAGCGCCAGAGGAAGGGGATGATTTTCATGCAGCATCACGGTGATTTCGCGATCCTCTTCGCTGAGCACAACCTCGATGTGCAGCCGGATCAGGGTTCGCAGGCGCTCTTGCGCACCTTCCACGCGTCGCACGACGTTGATCACCCGCTCCTCGGTGATGTCCATGGCATGCGACATGATGTGGAAAAGGATCTCGTCCTTCGACTGAAAATGGTGATAGAGACCGCCCTTGGACAGTTTGAGCGCGGCGGCGACGTCGTTCATCGACGTCGCGTCATATCCCCGCTGCTGAAACAGGCGGGCCGCCGTGCGTAGGATCTCCTGGCGGGGCGCAATGACAGCTTCCCGTTGCATCCCAGCGATGGTATCGCGGATTTGAATCATGTCTCTAGCACCTAGGGGCCTCATATTTGTAGCACGGACGGGCCAAAATTGGACGGTTGGCCGTCACTTGCCCGAGGCACCATGCCGCTTCGCCTTGCCACGAGTGACCTTGCCAGTCACTCGCGTGCCGGCGGGATGAAGATGATAATTGCGCTTCCCATCGCGATGATGTCGAATTCGCCAGCTTCGGAAGAAACGGCCTCGGTCAATCCGGCAGGCGGGCGCGCTACACCCGCTTCGGCTGGTGTTCGCCACCTTCTTGTGGCGGCGGTTCTGTTGTCGGCTTACGTTGTGCAATGTGCCTGGTTTGCGCGGACCCAGTCGATCACCTTCGATGAATCCATTCACACGGCCGTCGCACAAGACGTTTGGCGCAACCACCGCTTCGATCAGTGGATGGAAACGCCTCCGCTCGGACACCTGCTGCTCGGGTTGCCGATTCAAGGGAACAAGTATCAGATGGAAATCCGAAATCCGGCGGGTTGGCTCATGGTGACGGCGCTCATTCCTGGGCCAGAGAGTTTCATTCTGGGGCCGCGGATGGTGAACGTCGCGCTGGGAGTGCTGCTCGGTATCCTGGTTTGGTGCGCCACGCGGGATGTGTTCTCGCCGGGTGCGGCGAATTTTGCCCTTTCCCTTTTTGCGTTCTCGCCACAGTTCATCGCTCATTTCACCCTGGCGACGGTGGATGGAATTGGCGTCCTGACCGTCTTTGCCGTCGCCTTGCAGTCGGTGCGCTGGCGAAAAAATCCGTCATGGGGCAACACCGTGCTGCTCGGGGTAACGCTTGGGCTGGCGCTCATTGCCAAGTTTTACGCGCCTCCTTTTGTCATACTGGTGCTGACGGCAGTGCTGCTCACGCGAAAAACCAGAATAGGCAACGTCGCGTCCACGTCGTTTCCCAGCTCTTCTGGCTGGTCGTGGAAGCCAGCCTTGGCGGCATTATCTCTGGCAGGGCTGGTTGTGTGGGGCGCATATTTCTTTCATGTTGGCAAGGCGGTGCTGCACGACGGGCAACTCGTCATCAGTTACCCTCACTCGCGAACGACGATCCACGTCGGCGGATTGGGACTCGATCTCAGCGTTCCACTCCCGGCGCCCGAGTTCTTTGCCGGTTTCCATGAAGTGCTGGTGCACAACCGGCTAGGGCACCCATCGTTTTTCCTGGGGCGCGTGAGTTACGGAGCGGCCTCGCGCTGGTATTTTCCCGTCGCCATTGCTCTGAAATGGCCGACCATCACTTTGGCGCTGGCGCTCGCTGGCATCGTCCTCGTTCTGGTTTCGGCAAAGTTGCGCTTGCGGCCTGGGACAGGAATCGATTTGGCTATCTACGGCGGATTTGGCGCGTTGGCGCTGCTGCTGGCGTTGTTACGCCTTGCCATTGGCGATCGCCATGTGCTGACGCTGTATCCTTTCCTGCTGATCTTTGCCGCTGCCTGCTGGCAGTGGGCCGCTGGTCTTGAGCGCGAGAAAGCTCGGACTGCAGTGGGTGTGCTCGTGCTGCTGGCCGCGCTGAATGCGGCGGATGTGATGCGCTATGCTCCGGGCTATCTTTCTTATTTCAATGTGTTTGTTCCCGCAGAGCGAAGCCGCGAGCTACTGACCGACAGCAGTCTGGATTGGGGGCAAGGCCTGTTAGCGCTTCGCCAATATCAGCAGGAGCATCCGAATGTGCCGTTGCATCTGGCTTATTTCGGATCGGTGGACCCTCGTCTTTACGGGATCCAAGCCGTGCCCCTGCGCTCGGGCGAGCGCGTTACGGGAACGGTGGTGGTGAGCGCTACGATGCTCTCCGGCCAATATCTCATCGATCCCGACAGCTACCATTGGCTTCTGCAGTTCAAGCCTGTGGCTGTACTTGATCACTGCCTGTTCGTGTTCGAGGTTCCGCAAGGCTAAGCTACAGCTCGCATTTTGGGCGACGGCGAATGGTGCGCCGGATGTTCCGCTCTTCCACCCCGGCGTCAATGGCTGTGACTTTGGCAGAAGAGGTTGCCGGCGGTTTGCTGCCATTGCTGAGTCGCAGGATGGGCCGGCTCCGTTCTTGCCCGAGTTGCTGGCTGATGCCGGGCAGAAATTTCTGGGGATGCTCATCCGCCACCGCTTCGATTTCCGTTGAGGTGCGCACGTGATGCCGAAAGTAGCCAGCGATGGCTGCGGCTGCCGCTTTTCCTTGCAACCCCATCCAACTCGGCGCTTCCAGGCAGACTCTCTGCAGCGCGTCTTTCCGAACTTGACTGCACGCTTCCTCAGCCTCCGCGCCGCGAAGCCGGTGCACTCTGGCAACAGCACGGTCGACCACGGCAGCGAGTTCGGCGCCACATTCGGATGCGCGGCCTTCCCCTAAACGGCGCTTGGCTTTCTCGGGAAGAAACCAGGTGCGATCCCGCTTCGATTCCTGCGGCCTGCCCAGCCGCGAGACCTCGCAAAGATAAGCGTGCACGAGCACAAATTTGGCGGCCGATTTCGTCGGCGCACGGCGCACGTAGCGCGCAAACGCGAGGGCCTCGATGCGGCCATGAACACCAGCTTCCTCGAAGGCCTCGAGCGCTGCCGACTGCGCATAGGTCAGCCCGGGCTCGATGCCACCTTTGGGAAAAGTCCAGCGCCCGCTTCGTGTTCGCACCAAAAGAAATTCGAGGCCGCGATTGCCGATTCGATAGCAGACGGCCGCCGCTTGCTGTCGCCCGCGCATTTGGCGGAGCTGCGATGCCGGCATGTAATTTGGGACGTCCCGCGGTTCAGCGGCTGAAGCCATGGCTGTAGAGTGCGCGAACGCAGCTCGATCTGGCTAGAGCAAAGCTTGGTTCCCATCGCGATTTGAAATCACGACCCATGGGAATCCGCCTGCATACTTGTTTCAACAGGGCCGAGTTCGAGAGAGTGTTGTCATTCGTGCAGGCCCAAGGCCTGCCGAGGATGGAAGCGTTTGGAGAATCCATTTTGCCTTCGCTGTAATCGGGAGCTTGAGACGGGCGAGAAATCCGTGGCCGTGTTTCTGTTTGCCCAGACCACGGGAGTTCGTCCGCGGCAGAAATCGTCGGCGCGGCGAATCTGCTTTTGCCCGCAGTGCGCGGTTTCGCTCGCCATGGGACCGGCTCCTGAAGGCGCGCTCAATTTCGCGGCATGGCAAATGATCCGGGACGTGGTCGGGGCGCAACCTACCTTGACCGAGGCGGCATGGGAAAACCTGCATACAACGGCCTCCGAGGCGCTGCTGCCAGCGACGGGAACCGACGGCCCGGCGCCAATTCCACGTGCCAATTCGGGCTCGTACCTGGAGTTCTGAAGACAGGACTTAAGACCGCAGCTCTCCGCGACCGACCGTTCGGTTTGGGCGCCCTTCGAGTATAATTGTCCCCTTCGGCCAATATCCATCTCTTAAGGAGTCCGCCATGGCCACTGTCTTCTATCAAAAAGATGCCAACCCCTCCGCGCTAAAAGGCAAGACCATCGCCGTTTTTGGCTACGGTTCCCAGGGACACGCCCAGGCGCAGAACCTGCGCGATAGCGGTTACAACGTCATCATTGGCCTCGATGCCGAGCGTGGCTCAGCCAAGCAGGCACGCGCCGACGGCATGACCGTCATCGCGCCCGCCGAAGCGGCTAAGCGCGCCGACTGGATTCAGATCCTGACGCCCGACGAGACCATGGCCGCGTTCTACGAATCCGCCATCAAGCCGCATCTGCATAAAGGAAAGATTCTCGGCTTCTCGCACGGCTTCGCCATTCACTTTAAGACCATCGCGCCTCCGAAGGATGTGGACGTGGTCATGATCGCGCCCAAGGGTCCGGGGCATCTGGTGCGGCGCGTTTACGAGCAGGGCGGCGGCGTGCCGTCATTGCTCGCCATTCATCAGGATGCGAGCGGCCGCGCGCACGAGTACGCGCTTTGCTATGCACATGGCATCGGCTCAACCCGCGCCGGCGTTTTGCAGACCACCTTCAAAGAAGAAACGGAAAGCGATCTGTTCGGCGAGCAAGCCGTGTTGTGCGGTGGCCTGACCTCGCTCATGCAGAAGGGATTTGAAACGCTGGTCGCGGCCGGTTACGCGCCTGAGATCGCCTACTTTGAGTGCGTGCACGAAATGAAGCTGATCGTAGATCTCATCTATGAAGGCGGGCTCAGCCGCATGCGGTATTCGATTTCGAACACGGCCGA
>PLHN01000170.1 GCA_003139975.1 Acidobacteriaceae bacterium | reverse complement strand
TTGACCACCTGGGGGTTGTAGGCTACCAGGGCGATCAGCGCGGCGGTCACCATGACCTTGTCGGCGATGGGGTCCAGCAACATGCCCATGGTTGTGATCTGGCTGCGCTTGCGGGCCAGGTAGCCGTCCAGGCCATCGGTGATCGAGGCCAGGATGAACACGGTCGAGGCGAGGATTTCCCGCTCCCCGTTGCTGTCGGAAAACCGGGGGCTGACGAGAATCCAGATCAGCAGCGGAACTGCCGCCACGCGGGTGAGCGTGATGTAGTTCGGAAGATTCACACGGAAAGCTGACCTGCGGAAACAGCCAATTCGATTATCCTCCACATCCGCAGCCGAAGGCAACGACGATTACTTCAACGCGTGTTGGATTGAGCTTCCGATGCAATGGGCCAGCAGGCAAAAAGCAAGAGCACGCAAGCGCCCGCCGCCGAGGGAGTCTTCAAACGGCCGAACAAAAGGGTTCGAGCCCCTACGACGCCTTCCCCACGTTCTGCAACAACCCGCCCAACATGCCCATCACGCTGTTGTGATCGGGAACCTGTCCATTCGGTGTCAGTTTGTCGATGATCCCCGGCAGCAGCTGGGCAATCGCCCCACCCGCCATATCCGGCGAGATCCCGGCCTTCGCCGCCAGCGCCTTCACCTGGTCGCTACCCAGCACCTGGTGAATCTGGTCGGAGGAAATCGGCTGATTCTGCCCGCTCCCTACCCACGACGACGCCACTGCACCGAGGCCCTTGTCGTGAAAATTCTGCACCAGCCCCTGCAATCCTCCCGGCTGATTCTGAATCATCTGCAACAGGCCCGAGGCCAGCGGATTCGAGGTCCCGCCCAGTACTCTCCCGAGCGCCTGATTTTCAAGATTGTCGAGTAATCCCATAACATCCTCCCCACAAAGATTGGCTGGAATTCCGCCAGAACAGAGAGCGCCGAAAACTCCTCTTCGGATTTCTCGGCGCTCTCCGCGTCTCGGCGGTCAGTACTCTTACTTCTGTTTCGCGATGATCTTGTCTTTGATCTTGTTGTAAGTGGCCTGGGGAAGAACCTTCTTCTTCACCAGATCGGTCTTCTTCGCATACGGACGCCCGTCGATGATCTTCTGCGAATAGGCCGCGCCGATTCCCGGCAGCGCATCGAGTTGGTCCTTCGTTGCCGTGTTGATGTCGAGCAGATCGGCGTCCGCAGCCATCGCCGACGTAGTTTTCGCCGGCGCTTTCGCGGCTTGCGCAAACGCCATTCCACTGATCAAACTCAAAGCAAAAACTGTCACCAGAATTCTGGTGATGAGATTTCTAGACATGAGTCTCTCCTATATTTCTCGCGGTTTCGAATTTTAATCCCTTGTCATTCCGACCAGCGGGAGGAACCTCCTTCTCTCCCGCTCGTCGCTCGCCATACTTCACCGAATCCGGAAGGGAATCTTTCCTCCCCCCTCAAACTCAGCTGTCCTACTCCTTCTCAGCAACCTTGTAACCCGCTGCCTTGGCGTCGGCTTCGGACATGAATTTCCCTTCCTTAGTGTTGCCGTAGTAGCGTCCGCTCTTGTGATACACGCCGGACTTGGTGTTAACCCACACCTTGCCACTGGACTGCGCCGCGGCAATTTCAGAACTCGAAGCCGCCGGACCACCCGAGGTTGTGGCTGTCTTCGCCGCCTTCGCCGGTGCCGCGGGTGCTGCCGCCGCCGCCGGAGCCGCCGCCGGTGCACTCGCCGCCGGNNCCGCAGCTGCGTCCGCCTTCTTGCTCTTCTTCGATTTCTTCGCCGCCGTGGCAGAGGTGTCGCTGCTCGCCGCTGTCTTGTCGCTGGCTGTCTTATCGGCGGCCGCAGCATCCTTCTTGCTCTTCTTTGACTTCTTGGTTGTTGTTGCAGTCGTGCTGTTGTCGGTTGTGCTTGTCTGGGCCGCTGCCAGCACCGGCATCAAGGCCAGGCTGAACACGAACGACAAAATGGCCATCCACAGAGTAAGTCTGTTCCGGGAGTTCATCATTTTTTCTTATTTCCTCACGTGTAAGAGGCATTATGCCCCGTATTTTACAAACCGCTTCCTTAAACCTGTTTGCTCGAAAAAGGTTGCGCGGGAAACCCAAGAAACATTACAACGTGGAAGCCAGTGGGTCAACAAAAAGTAGGAGCCTTCCCCGGGCGGGAAGGCCCCAAATCCAGAATCTATGGCTAGGCATAGATTCCGCGCTGACGGATCGTATATGCGACACGATCAATCGCCAGCATATACGCCGCAATGCGGTTATTCACGCCGTGGGTCTCCGCATACCGCACCACATCATCGAATGCCGTCACCATAATGTCACCAAGACGGTCGTTCACTTCTGATTCTTTCCAGAAGTAGCCTTGCCGGTCCTGCACCCACTCAAAGTANNGTCGTCGGACCATTCGCGCCCTCGGCGAGGATCTTGCACTTCACCCGATCCGCATTCTGGCTGGTAATTACATTTTCCGTCGCGGCCGGAATCAGAATTTCGCACTCGGTCAACAGCAAATCGGCGGGGTCTTTTGTCTCCGCCCCCGGGAAACCATGCACCGTCCCATTGCGTTGCCGGAATTCCCATAACTCTTCAATATTGATCCCGTTTTTGTTGTAGAGGCCTCCGCCTACTTCTAGAATGCCGATCACTTTATATCCTACCTGCGCCATTAGTCGGGCCGCGTTCGAACCCACGTTGCCAAATCCCTGCACAATCACCCGGGACTCGTTGCGATTCAAACGCAATTTCTTGATCGCCTCGTCGCACACCATGAGCACGCCACGCCCGGTGGCTTCGCGCCGGCCGCGCGATCCGCCAATGTTGATGGGCTTGCCCGTCACCACCGACGTGACCGTCTGTCGCGCGTGCATTGAATAGGTGTCCATCATCCACGCCATGATTTGTTCGTTCGTGTTCACGTCGGGCGCAGGCACATCCTTTTCCGGTCCGATGAATTCGAACAGTTCCGCCGTATAGCGCCGCGTCATCCGCTCCAGTTCGCCCATCGACATCTTATGCGGATCGCAAATCACCCCGCCCTTCGCCCCGCCGAACGGAATGTTCACCACCGCGCACTTCCACGTCATCCAGCTCGCCAGCGCCCGCACTTCATCCAGGTTCACATCCGGCGCATAGCGAATCCCGCCCTTCGCCGGCCCGCGCGCAATCGAGTGCTGCACCCGGTACCCCGTAAACACTTCCAGGCGCCCGTCGTCCATCTGCACCGGAATGTGGACAGTAATTTCGCGGCTCGGACTGCGGAGTACTCGCCACAGGCCCTCATCAAGATTCAATTTCCGAGCGGCCAGATCGAAGCGCGCAGCTTGCGCCAGCCACGGATTAGTTTCCTGTTCCAGGTCGATAGTCTTCATAAATTCTCCGAATGAACTCCTAAAATGATGGCGATCTGCTTCTCGAGGATAAAGCACCCAGTCGATGTAGGGGAGCCCTCGAAAGTATATGGCTAGCCGCAAAACCTAAGCAAGCAGGCCTGCTGACCAATGTGGAACCCGAAACTCTCTAAAGCGATATAATCCCGTCCACGGATGGCACTCGCTTCAGGGGACAAGCTCGGACCATATGAAATTCTCTCGCCGCTCGGCGCAGGCGGCATGGGTGAGGTCTATCGCGCCCGCGATACCCGCCTGGGCCGCGAGGTAGCGCTCAAAATCCTGCCCGCCGAAGTGGCCAACGATCCTTCCCGCCGCCAGCGCTTCGAACTGGAAGCGCGCGCCGTGGCCGCCCTCAATCACCCCAACATCGTGGCCGTCTACGACGTTGGCGAGGGCTACATCGTCGGCGAGCTGGTGGATGGCGAACCGCTGCGCGGGAAGAAATTCGCGGTGCGAAAAACGCTGGAGATCGCTGTCCAGATCGCCAGCGGGCTGGCTGCGGCGCACACTGCCGGCATCGTGCATCGCGATCTCAAGCCCGA